>CAJXUM010000205.1 GCA_913060855.1 uncultured Lewinella sp.
CAGCCTCGGTCTCGTGGGCTCGGAGATGTGTATAAGAGACAGGATCTGAAGGTGGAACCAGTCAGCGGTTATGGGGAAGGTTTTTTGAAGATGGCAACTTCACCAAATTTGGGCTTCGAAATTCTTTTCAGGAAAATTTAATCAATTCGCGTTATGGAACGCAAATGTTTTTTTTATATTTGTGTGCATTAGATTTTCCCCCTATCTAAGATCATTTTCTTCCCAAATATTAACGAGTTTTGATCGCAATCCTAACATAGGATTAAAGCTTTCAAAGTTACCTCTCAACAACCTATTTCTAAAGTCTCCTTCCCACCCAGCCGCTGTAATAGCCATATGTCTATTCTCAGAATCGAGCACTGGGCCTAAATGATATTGTATAATTCTAAAAAACAATTGTTTAAACTCCATAGTTACAATGAACCACACTAAGTCACTTTTTCTACTGCTTTGTGCAGTTTTTCTTCACTTCCAAAGCACAGCTCAGGTTACGCTACTGCAGGAGAGCTTCGAGACGGATGGAGAAGCTAGTCGCTACACCTCCAACCCTTTCGATAACATCAATCTTCAAGATTTCTGGGGTCGAACCGACATGAATCCAGCCCCGTATCACCAACAGGCTATCACAGCAGGGACTAGAGATGGCTCATGGTATTGGGCTGGAGAGGATGTGCAATCCACCCTGCGCTTTGATATAAATAGTAAAGACGGTTTTGTTACGCTAAATGCCATAAATGTCTCTTCCTATCACTCCCTCGACGTCCAAGTTGCTTTAGGCATTAGTCGCTTTGCGGAAGTTAGATGGGAAAATGATGATTATATCATGGTGGAATACAACATGGATAATACCGGATGGAATATCATCGGTTTGTTTGCGGGTAACAATTCAACAGCGGGATTCGGTGGGCAATTGAGACAGGATACGGATAATAATCTTGCGACCTTTGGACCATTCGGCACCCTAGTTACAGGGGCCTTTGCCGATTTCACTTTCCCTGTTCCGGTAACAGGAAATAGCTTGCAAGTTCGTATACGAACCAATTGCAACGACATGCAAGAACTGGGTTTTGATAATATTCGTATCAGGGGTAGAGTTTGCCCTCGTCTAACATTCGGAGCAGCTTCTACTTTAACTTGCCCAGGTGTTAGTGGTGGCACCATCATAATGGTAGATCCAGCAGGGGGTATCGCCCCCTATATGTATTCAATTAATAGTGGGGCCAGCTATCAGGCCTCAGCTACTTTCCCTAACCTGGCGGCGGGAACTTATCAGGCTCGTATCAAGGATGCAAATGGGTGTGAGTCCATAGTCATTAATCCTACAATAGAAGCTAGGGACAACACCGCTCCAACAGCAAGCTGTCCTGCTGATATTACTGTCAATAATGATCCTGGGCTTTGTAGTGCAGTAGTCATCTTTGCAGCAACAGCAACCGACAATTGCGATAGTGATGTAGCCATTACTTATAGTCAAAATTCAAGTACAGCCTTTAATGTAGGTACAACAACGGTAAATGTGACAGCTACTGATGATAGCGGCAGAACGGATAACTGCTCCTTTGATGTAACAGTAAACGACAAGGAAGCACCGAGCTTCAGCAATTGCCCAGGTAACATCTCGGTCAGCAATGATCAGGGTGACTGTGGCGCTAAGGTGGCTTGGACGCCACCTACGTTGGAAGATAACTGCCCAGTTGTTTCTAGTAACTCTAGCCATAATCCAGGAGATTTTTTCCCTGTAGGTTCTACGACTGTAACCTACTCAAGTAGCGATGCTGCAGGGAATGCCGCCGGCAATTGTGTCTTTACCGTGACCGTCAAGGATACAGAAGATCCTAGCATCGCCTGCCCAGCAGATATCACAGTAAACAATGATCCAGGACAATGCGGGGCAGTAGTCAATTACACCGTCAACTTTGACGACAATTGTCCGGGTGCTAATCTAGTAGTCACCCCAGCCTCCGGCAGCTTCTTTGGTGTAGGCACCGGCTCTGTGCTCGCTACCGTTTCTGATGCAGCTGGAAATACCGCTCAATGCGGCTTCAATGTCACCGTCAAGGATAACGAAGTGCCCACCTTCAGCAATTGCCCGGGCAATATCTCTGTGAGCAATGATGCGGGTGACTGTGGGGCTGATGTTAGTTGGACACCACCTGCTTTAGGCGATAATTGCCCCGCTGTTTCTAGCAATGCTAGTCATAACCCAGGGGATTTCTTCCCGGTAGGCTCCACAACGGTTACTTACGCGGGCTCCGACGCAGCCGGTAATGATGCCACCGCTTGCAGCTTTACGGTAACCGTCAATGATACCGAAGTACCTACCTTCAGCAATTGCCCAGACCCCATCAATCTCTTCAATGACGAAGGAGATTGTGGAGCTGTTGCTACTTGGATCCCTCCGGTATTTGAGGATAATTGCCCTGAGGAATCTTTCAACTCAACTCATATACCTGGCGCTTTCTTCCCGGTAGGTACCACCACCGTTACTTATTCCGGTAGCGATAAAGCAGGAAATCAGGCGATTGATTGCAGCTTTACGGTCTCTGTGACCGATACAGAGAAACCCAAGATCGCATGCCTTGGTGATATCTCCACCGGTACTGATCCGGGTGTATGCGGCGCCCAAGTCAATTTCACCCCAGCTATTGCTAATGATAATTGCCAGGTAGCCGAAGTAAAAGCACGCTATCGCCCTGTGGACCATAACGGAGGCTCTCTTGGAAGCTGGACTAGCCGGGTAGTTGACCCTAGCGGCTTCTTCCCAGTCGGCAGATACCAAGTGCAATGGAGAGTTAAGGATATTTATGGTAACAAGGAAAGTTGTTCGAACTACCTCAATGTATACGATGATGAAGATCCCGTAGCTGTGTGTAAGGACCTTACCATAGATTTCAACGGACAGCAAGATATTAGCCTGACTGTTAGCCAGGTTTGGAACGAGGTTGCTAGTTCTGATAACTGTGGAACAGTTGAATTTGTTTCAGCAGATCTTACTATCGGTTGTGATGAATTAGGCAATACGGTTGCTATTCCGGTAACTATCAAAGATGGTGCAGGAAATGAGGATGATTGTACGGCTTATGTGGATGTAATCGGCTTGCCTTGCGGATGGTCCGAAGGGTCAAATGATGGTAGCCTCAACTGCGACGGTCAAACGACCTCTGAATACGATGTAGATGATGAAAGTTTCACCCTTACTTCCGATGGCTGCTGGCACGATTGCCGAGAGGCGGATAAAGCGACCTATGTGTACCACCCACTATGCGGAGATGGCACCTTGACCGCAGAACTCGCCAGTATCAACACCAGCGGCTATGCAGGTCTTATGGCCAGAGAAAGCCTTGACCCTTGGGCTAGAAGAGCTGGGGTATTGAAGAATTACTCTACGCGTCGAGTACGAAGAGAATGGCGGGCTAGCTATGGTGGCATTGTATCTCAAACTCACTCCAACAGAAGCCGAGTCAAGTGGCTACGCATTGTTCGTAAAGGCAATGACATCAAGTCCTATACCAGTACTAATGGAAGCTACTGGAGATTAGCGTACAAAATAACCTTCCCCAACTTGGACGATTGTATATACATAGGGATGATGGCTTATAGCCTTAATGGCAGCGCAGAGGTTAAAGCCGTATTTGAGAACGTAACCCTATCCGCTAGTGGTACCTTGGCTGGCGGATTCTCAGGTGATCCGACCACTATCCTGCCAGAAGGCTTGCAAGCTTGGGGTACCGCTGGAGATGTAGGAGCTAGCACCATCGAAGTATTCCCCAATCCTGCTTCTAATCAAGCCCAGCTCGTCTTGGAAGGCTTCCAGGATAAACCAACTCAGCTGATTGTACGAGATGCTTTGGGTAAAATGGTGAGACAAATCGATCTGGATTCGGCGATGGATGTGACCATGCCGCTGGAAGTACAGGACCTGGCGCCAGGTGTTTATATCCTCAGTCTTATTCAAGATCAACAGTTGATGGGGAGCAAACGCTTGGTGGTGCAGCCGTAAGGGTGCTTTAGACCTCAGAAGTCTGAAGTCTATACCATAAAGATGCTAAGCCTGAGTCGTCCCGAATTTTGGATCAAACCAGGATTCGGGATGACTCATATTTATAGTACTTAGTATCAACTCAAATACGTGACAGCTTGGGAAATTAGTCCCATTGGCAGTTCTAGCTGCTTAGCATCGTGAAATTTTATTTTTCGTGATTGATTTTCATGCCCTTGCCATAGGAGTCATTTCAGTGCTGCGCGGGGCCAAGGGCAAACTTAGAGCGGGGCCTAGATCTCTTCAAAACCGTACTATTCTTACACCTATTCAAGGGATAAACCTTCTTTATTCCGCTCATCCTCTCCTCACCGCCACTTAGACAATAATTCCTACCCTCTAGACAATAGCCAGCGCATCTGGCTGACTGACTTCCTAATTTTAAGGACAAATCTATTTTTCATATACTCAATCCTTATTTCTGAACAAGACTATTAAATAAGTAAAAATAAAATATGTCAACTAATAACAGCATACTACTAAACACAATTATCTTTTTCAGCTTGTTCCTGTTTATAGGGTGCCAACAACAAGTAGCACAAGAGAAAGAGCTTTCATTAGAAGATAAAATAAAATTGGCAATAGCCTCAAGAAAGGTTCCCAATCCAAGTGAACAAAAAGTGAGTTTTACCGCTCCTCATTGGATAGAAGGCAGGGGGCCTCACAGTACTGAGATATTCCGCCATTTGGAGAACTACCTCCCGACTGCATTAATAGAAAAGGGAAGTACCGAAACAAGAGAGCTTCCTGAGAATATCAGTAGTACACTGGGACAGGAGATTCTTACTAGTACCTTCTTTGAAAAAGAAACGTCCCTTGATCAAATCTGTGAAGATAAGCAGGTCAACGGAGTAATGGTTCTCCATAAAGGTGAAATTGTATACGAAAGATATCCTGAAATGGCCCCTTCGGACAGACATTTTCTGGGGTCAGTGAGTAAATCATTTATTGGAACAGTAATCGGACATTTGGCAGACGAGGGAAAGCTGAACGAACAGGATCCAATTAGAAAACATCTATCGGAGTTTCAAGGTAAGCCTTTGGAAAATGTCACGATTGAGCATTTACTGAGGATGGCCTCAGGGATCAACTGCCGGGAGCATGTGAAGGACCGAGTCTCCTTTACAGACCCTAACCATTGTTTCTACCAATTGCTGCAGCATTCCGACTATTTTCCAGCACCGGACTCAGGTTTTGAGGAAAGTTTTATGGAACTATTGGCCAATGCTGGAGAATATGAACCTGCTGGGCAAACCTATGATTATACCTCAGCCAATTCTGCTATTCTGACCGCCATTGCTGAAAGAGTCTCCTCCCAACCCTTTCATACGTTGGTGCAGCAATATATATGGTCAAAAATTGGGGCTGAGGATGACGCACGAGTCACTCTATCTAGTACAGGAGTTGCCGGAAGTTACGGTACCATGCTCATGCGTTTAAGAGATCTTGCCCGATACGGATTGGCCTTTACTGATGACGCTACTACCAAGATTGCCTCAGAAAGATACCTAAGCCAAATCCATACCGGAGATAAAGAATTATTCAGATCTGAAGGTGGAACCGGCCAGCGGTTATGGGGAAAGTTTTTTGAAGGACAAGGCCCCAATTTTCAAAGTTATCACTGGGATGTGGTCTTTGAAGATGGCGACTTCACCAAATTTGGGCTGGGAGGCCAGTGTCTTTACATATCCCCAGGAAAAAGATTGGTTATTGCTTTTTTTAGTGCCAATAAGGATGAAACACAAAATAACATGAACATGGCTCATCTGGTTAGAAGCTTAGCCTTGCTTGAAGATTTTACAGGATAAATTTGACTACATCCAGAGCCCTACAATGTCTTCTATGCGGCCTTGCGAGCAAAAGCTTGCAAGGCCGCATACATTAGGATGACGATCGTAGCGATTCCCTTGCTTCGCTGGGCCAAGAACAAGCTCAGAACAGAGACCTAAAACGCCTTAAAACTGTGCGGTGCACACACGGATTCTAAGGACAAACACCATTCCCCCCCGCTCATCCTCCCCTCTCCACCACTTAGACAATAATTCCTACCCTTTAGATAATAGCCAGCGCATCTGACTGACTTCCCACCTAATTTTATGGACGAGAAAACTCAAGTATAGGTTCTCTGAGAATCTAATTTATCTATCGTCCAAAATCATTTAGTATGAACGCTATTAAGGTATTAACCCCAATTTTACTCCTCTGCTTCTGCTGGACCTTCCAGCTGGAAACTTAGAATTACAGGAGATACCGATAATCAAGGTGCTGCCGAATGGAATATGGATTTGTCCCGGAGAAGGGCTGAGTCCGTTAGAGCTTACTTGGCAGATTGCGAAATTGATATAAACCGATTTATTGTGGAGTGGTATGGAGAGGGGCAACCCATCGCTGATAATTCGACCACCGAAGGGCGACAGCGAAATCGTAGAGTGGCTTATGAGATAGTAGAATAAGCCTGAAAACTACCCCTGATTATCAAACATGAACTAAGTATAGACCAAGATAAAAAGAGCTTGAATCTCGCACTGAGGCATTGAGTACTCAACACCTCAGTGTTCACTCCCCCTCTTAGTTTTTAAGGTTCCCTGACAATTTTTATGTTTCTGAGTCAGCCTTTTACTACTTCTTATGGGCGCGAGGCTTCTAGCTAAAACACTGACCACAAAAATTATCAGAGAAGAATTTTTAATCTAAAATTTAAAAAAATGAAATCCAAGCAAATTTATTCAGCCTTCTTCCTAGCGTGTATCCTCGGACTTTTTAGCTGTACGGAAATGACCTTTGAAGAAGGTCTACTCAAGCCAGCGACGGACATTGAACTGGAAGTCAGTACCTTCAATGATGAGGGCATGATCGTGGAAACGACATCTTTCACTGCACCTAAAGGTGGGGCAGCCTCCAGTATTGAAAGTAGAGGTAATAAAAATCAGATAGCGACAGGAGACTATCAAACCCTATCTGGTAATCAATACCAATTTAGTGCCATTGAAAATAAAGGTGGGGTACATGGTGAATGGGACCTTAAGACTTCCTTCGGTAATTATAAAGTAGAGACGATTTGTGTTTCTACCAATGAAGAAGATGGAACAGCTTTGGTAGCAGGAGTAGTTACTGAAGTATTGGTACCTGGCTTCCTACAATTGGATTATGTCCTATTTTTTAGGGCGAAGGATAATGGGGAAGGAGCTAATAGTGCTCCCGATCAAACCTCCCAGAACTTTACCATACTTTTAAATTATCGCCAGGTCTATGGTACTATAGAAAATTTACTAGCGAATATAAACTGTAGTAACCCTTCCTTTATGGCAAATGGCCTAGGGGGCTATGGAGACAGGATTGGACAGATTCAGGTAAAATAGAGTAGTTTAGGACCTAGGAAAATAATAATCTACCAGCCTAGCTTGATCTTTTTCTTTGATGCTGCGTTAAAAAGCCTCGTCAACGCGCTGCGTTGCCTACATTTTCTGCCTTGCTTAAGAAAAAAAGCGCTACGCTATTTGAGGTAGCTTGTTAATTGCCTAGCCCCTTAATAATTTACCCAGGCGGTGCTTACTCACCGCCTGGGTGTCGTTTTAAACCAAAGCTTATGAATACTTCCCAATTCCAAGCATACACATGCTTTCTATTTTTACTGCTTGTGGGCCTGCCAATAGAGGCAAGTGCACAGGAGCCTAAATCTACGCACACCTGGCTGCAAACCAGCCACGACCGGATCGATGCCTATTCCATTGACCTACGCATCACTGACTTTCCGCAGCAGGCCGAACAATCCTGGCTCTATTACTTTTCGCTCCAAGTGAATTTTACGGATCATGACGAATGGTCGCATGGCGGCATTCAATGGGCGGGTGTTTCCGAGTTTGTAGATAGTGGGAACAAAGGCGTGAACTGGGGAGGTGGATCGGATTGGGCAGGATATGGTGGCATCGGGCGAACCAATACGCCCTACCTATGGAAAAAGAATACTTGGTATCGCTTTCGTGTGGAGCGATTGGCAGAGCAAAAAGAAGGCCTCTACCTATGGGCTTTCTACGTAATGGACTATCCATCCGGGAAAGAGCTTTACGCAGGAACAGTGAATACTAAGTCAAAGTACATCAAGGATGCAGTAGTCTGGATGGAGACGGGTTACGGAGTGGTTTGTGAAACAGATAAGGCTAGAATTGAATGGAGAAACCCCAAATACCGAATCCCAGGTCAAGCGGAAGATTTATATCCGACCGCAGGTAAAGTATCCTACAATGGGACTTGCACGGGGCCATACAGTACGGAGCAAAAACTAGTTTCAAATTCACCCTTGACTTGGTCGCAAGAAACCAAAGCCCAGCGTACACAAGCAGCAGGGGTACAGCTTTTTTCGGTGGAAACCGTTTCCCCTATCACCCCGATAAATGGGAATCAAGTATCATCCTGTCTCTTATACACATCTGACGCTGCCGACGAAGAGGAT
>CAJXUM010000206.1 GCA_913060855.1 uncultured Lewinella sp.
CAGCCTCGGTCTCGTGGGCTCGGAGATGTGTATAAGAGACAGCTTATTAGTGTCCATTCATAAAACATCATTTCATCATTGATCGCTTTGACTTTAGGGTCTCGACAGTTACTACAGTCTAACACTTTATCGTAATCATAGTCCACATCGGCAATAAAATCTGTGCGATAGGTTTTATTGGATTCTAATGCATTAAAAAATACTTTCATAGACCTATCGCTTCCAATATAGATGAGTTTCTCGGTCAATTCTCCTAGTTGATATATAGGGTTTCTTCTAGAATTGTTCCTTCTCTTAAATTGCGCTTCTTGCCCTGTTAACTCATAAGCCAGATATTCAAACTTTGCTATGACTTCCTCTTCCGCTTTTTTATCGCCCAATTTGGCTCTGACCTCTAAGGGAACCTTGGAGGTAATTGGTTCCCTTAGTAAGGTTTTTTTCATCTCATCTGACAAATCTAAATGAGCCAATAAATAAGGTGCTCGGTAAAGGAAACCATCTTTCAATAGATAATCATTCCATAAAGCGGGTATCAATTCCTCTTGGTACTGCTTTAAATATTGGTGCATGTAAAGTCGCCGAGAGACAATACTATAGTATTTCCTTTTTCGATTGACATATTGCTCTTTGAGCCTGCGAATAGAATCTCTCCGAGCAGGAGTAAATTTTTCTTTAGGCAGCGAAAATGTCTGATAACGGGTTAATGCGCGTACACTATTGACCCAGCGAATAGAATCTACATTTTCTTGCTGGCTGAATACAGGCAAAACAAAAAAGCCTATCAAGCAAATACTCAGCAAGCTTCTCATACTGTTTGTTCTAATTTCCATGAGCTGTTTCCCATTGATTTTGTGATCGTAATGGCCCAATGTAATGGTCTGTATCTAGATTCACTTCCAAATATCGAAGCGGTCGCTTATTTGACCAGGGAATAACTTCAAACCCAGAATCGCCAAAGGCACCTGCGGACCAGTACATTAGGTTCTCCATCGGTGTGGTATGCTCTAGATTGTAACTATGCATTTGTTCATGAGCTAGAACTCTAGCAATATAGTCCTTATTGACACCCCATTGTAAAGCAAGAAGGGAAGCTCTTTCTTCTCCTTCTCCCCGAACTGCTTGAAGCCCTCCAATATAGTTTGTTGTCCCATCGGATGCAGGTTTTTCATAGACAAAATGCCCCCAATTGATCCCATCAAAAGTAGCAGGATGTGCTTTTTTTAATTCTGTATCTAGTATAAGAACTTGACTCCTCAAAGTAGTATCGTAAGACCAATCAATAATTTTGAATTCTTCGAGAGAAGAACTACTTTCATTGGCGTCACTTATATAGTAACTAATATTTCTTTTAAGTCCCCTTCTATAAGAGGGGTCCTTTATTGGTAGTACATTTTTATTTGAAGAACTATCTGGATGATAACTTATTGGTAAGAACCATCGTCTTATAGGAGCCGATTCAAGAGTTATAATATTATTAGGATCAGTCCCATCACTAACTGCATTGAGTATAGTATCTATTTCATAGTCTTCTATAGTTTTAGCACGATTTATATAGTAGTCAAGTTTTCGGTTTCTGTTTAAGTCATAGGAAATATTTTGATCTGATATACCGTCAATTTTGAAGGAAGAGGTAATATGCTTTAATATTTTGTTGCCAATTTTATTAATTGCTTGCGTATCTATTCTTGTTGCGCTTGATCGTTCGAAACGATTATCATATACGCTTCGAATATTACAGTCCGAAGCATCCAAAATATCGTATACATGGACGTATATTTGGGAAAAAACTTCATTTTCAGATTCATTAGAGACAATCTTCAATTGGGTTTCGCCGATACTTTCTCCATTTAATCTTAGGAATAACTTCCTACCTTGATTTTCGAATTGCCAATCTACAATGCCCTCATTTGTAGCTTGAATATTTATGGTACTGGTATCCCTGATTCCATTGATTCTTAAGTAGGTATGGCGTCCTAATCCTGTACTAATCCGATCATCCTCCCGATTATTGGTCATTTCATCATACCCGAAATTATTTCTCCTTTCTCCTGAATAGTCTGGAGCACGATTAAATCTTGGGTCAGCTATAGTCAAAAAACAATTTGAGTTAACTCCATTGTAGGTAGCAGAAAATATTTGAGGAAAATTACTAAGTTCAGGGAACGTCATAGTTTGTGCAATAGAGTCTATTGCCATTTCTCCTTCCCAGTTAACATCTTCAAAAGGCAAATCAATACTTTGGTCACCATTTTTCACTTGTAGGCTAATATCGACAAGTAAAGGATCAAAGGTAAATAAGGTATCTTCATTTGCACATAATTGGTCTTCATAGAGAATGACGATTTCATCTATATCAAATAACGCCTGCTCTCCTGTTAAAAATAGAAGCAATTTCTCCATTCCCGCTATTTCTGCTAAATAGCTAGATGTAATGGAGTTTTGGTCTTTTGCCGCTTCATCATCAATGGCTTTCTGAACGGAAAGTCGTATAGCTACTCTCTCATTCATGGACAGTGTATCAAATGGAAAATAATCTGGAAATTTGAAATAAGATCGGTGTTTGACTCGTCCATCAGAACGAATTTCCTTACTAATTAATAAAAAGGAGGAATGAGATGTTAGATGAGCATTGACTAGCTTATTAAATTGTAGTTCGTATCCCAAGGTTTCATCAACGCCAGCTAAAACAGGATACAAATCGTATCCCAAAGCAGCAAAACTCTCTAGATTATTAGATGACTTTGCAACTGTTGATCGAAGTGTTGTAGGGTTAGGTGGAGCTAATGCTTCGGATACTTCACAGGCTTTTTCCTCCAATGAAGGATGAAAAAAAATGGGTATTCCGCTATAAGACTGAACAACCTGATAACATACTTGAGCATTTGCATCCATCAATATAAACAAGAAAAAAATGAGCATTACTGCCATTATTCGAGACCATGAAATAGACGTCATTTACTAAAATAATTTAGGTAGTATCCACGCTCTATAAACAAAACCTTTGAGTTTGTTATTTGTTTTTTTGTTGAATAAGGATCAAGAGCGCAAACAAAATATTAAATCAATACAAATATAATAAATATAAATTGATTTATAGCGCTTAATTCATTTATCATAATAACTACACCTTCGAATCTACTTTTTAGAAGTAAAAGGAATAATTGCCTCAATAAGTGTATTTCCTAAACCTGGCTCTGGCGAACGTAACTGTATAAGGTAGGCTTAGAAATCCCCATCATCTCACATATCTTCTTGACGGACATCTTTTTTTCATTGTACAAGTCTACAGCAATTTTCCTGTCTTCTGCATTGAGTGATTTACGCCTACCACCAAGTTTTCCACGAGCACGAGCAGCAGCTAAGCCAGCTTTTGTACGTTCACGAATTAAGTTGCGTTCAAATTCAGCCAGTGCTCCAAAAATATGAAAGACTAGTTTCCCTGTAGAGGTTGAGGTATCAATAGCTTCTTGTAAGCTTTTCAAGCCTACTTTCTTTTCATCTAGATAATTGATCCATTCAATCAAATCTTTCAGGGAGCGTCCTAAGCGATCTAGTCTCCAGACGACTAATGTATCCCCTTTGCGAAGTATGGTTTTAATCTGCTTCAATCCAGGGCGATCTGCTACCGTTCCGCTAACCTTGTCCACTATTATTTGTTCGCACCCCGCTTTTTCTAAAGCATCCTTTTGCAAATCCAAGTTTTGATCCTGGGTGGAAACACGTGCATATCCAATATTCATTATACTGCTTTGTCAAAAAGTAAAAATACTCACCCCAAAACAACTATTCTTTACTTTGATTTCTTTACTGAGTTTATTATCACTAATTTAGATTAAAAATCAAGGATTTTGTTCTTGATCGAAAAAGTAAAACAAACCCTCGTTTTCTTTACCCCTAGAGTATGAGTAAAAAACATCCCCTTTCTGCCTTAGAACGTTTCCAAATCATTCAGCCATTTCTGGAAGATGAAATTTCTCTTCCAAAGATAGCTAATCATTACGGATACCATCTCAGCACCTTAAAGCGATGGATAAAGAAATATCGAGAGCAAGGATTAAGCGGGCTAGATCGAAAAATGCGAGCTGATAAAGGCAAACGTCAACAGATAACAGAAGAGCTGGAGCAACTCGCTGAGGCGCTTATACTAAACAAACCACCAATAAGCCTAGCTGCTATCCATCGTAAGATCAGTAAAGTCGCTAAGACTAAGGGACAAATTGTTCCCAGCTACAGAGTGATCTGGGATATTGCCCAAAAGATCGATCCTGCTCTAGTTGTTCTAGCCCATCAAGGCAGTAAATCGTATAATCAAGAGTATGAGCTAGTCTTTCGCCGAGAAGCTAGTGCCCCAAATGAAATCTGGCAAGCCGATCATACTCCTTTGGATATTGTCCTCTTAGATGAAAAGGGAGATGCAAGAAAGCCTTGGCTCACCACTATCATTGACGACTACAGTAGAGGTATTAGTGGCTACTATTTATCCTTCGATGCTCCTTGCTCCATCAATACAGCTTTAGCTCTTCGACAAGCCATTTGGAAAAAGGTTAACCCCACTTGGCAGATATGTGGGATTCCTCAAATATTCTATACGGACAATGGAAGCGATTTTAAATCTAAACATATAGAACAGGTTGCGGCAGATTTAAAAATCCAATTGAAGAACTCTATTCCTGGGAAACCACAAGGTCGAGGAAGAATTGAGCGGTTCTTTCTGACCGTTAGTCAACTTCTGCTGATGAACCTACCTGGTTACACTCCTCCCAAAACACCTTTCCCAGATGCGACTATGACACTAGAAGAATTTGTTCCCCTATTTGAACACTTTCTCATTCATGAATATCATCAGAGAATACATAGTGAAATCAGAGTTGCTCCAATCAAGCGGTGGATCGGTGAAGGTTTTCTGCCTCAGCTACCAGAATCTCTTGAACAACTAGATTTATTACTACTGACCGTCGTTAAGCCCAGAAAAGTACGCCGTGATGGTATACACTTTCAAAATTTCCGATATATCGAACCCACCTTAGCAGCTTATGTGGGAGAAGCTGTGCATATTCGATATGACCCCAGGGATTTGGCAGAGATTAGAGTCTATCATGGAAACTCATTTTTGTGTCGAGCAGTATGCCAAGAACTAGCGGATCAAACGGTTAGCTTAAAGGAAGTGATCCGAGCAAGGCAGCAGCGGAAACGTGAGCTTCGGAAAACTATAGCTGAACGTAAATCCTTAATGGATACTATTCTACAACAACCTAAATCAAGGACTAGCCCCAAATCTGAGAAGCTTTCTAATACACAAGAGACTCCCCAAAAAAAACATAATCTTAAACTGTATCAAAATGATTGACTATGAGTTCATCAGAGTTCTTCATCACTAAAGAATATCGAAAGTTCGAAGAGTTTTGTAATGCCTGTTTTCGAGAAAGGTACATCGGCATTTGTTACGGTGCGCCTGGAGTAGGTAAAACACTATCTGCAAGGAACTACGCAAAAGAAGATAAATTTGATGAGTTTTATCATGAAGATACTACCGAGGAACGCGCTATCGAATTAGCTAGGGAATTGATTGATTGTCGCGCTGTACATTATACAGTACCAGTCAGAAATACTCCTAAACGATTGGAAGAAGATTTAGAGAGACAAAGATTTGATCTATTTTCCGCTCTATTCAAAGTAAGAAAAAAAGTACTAAGCAAGGAACCTGGTTATATCCGGGACTATAGCCTCCTGGTTATCATCGATTAAGCTGATCGCTTGCAACTTAAAGCCCTGGAGCAAGTGAGGGCCATGTATGACGAAAGAAAA
This sequence comes from uncultured Lewinella sp., assembly GCA_913060855.1. Taxonomy (GTDB): domain Bacteria; phylum Bacteroidota; class Bacteroidia; order Chitinophagales; family Saprospiraceae; genus DT-111. Next base: position 5,806 of record CAJXUM010000206.1, read on the forward strand.
GATTGGGGTGTTGTCCTTGTAGGCATGCCAGGAATAGAAAAACGACTTGCTAGATATCCTCAGCTCTATTCAAGGGTTGGTTTTGCTCACGAATATCGATCAATAGGTAAGGAAGAAATGCTATTCATTCTGGAGCACCATTGGAATAAGTTAGGACTGGAATTAGATAAGAACAACTTTTCAGATACAGAGGCAATTGCCGCAGTAGCCAGGATCACTAACGGTAACTTCCGACTTATTCATAGGTTATTCAGCCAGATCAAGAGGATCATAAAAGTCAATAATTTAACGAGCATTAGCAAGGAGGTAGTTGAGGCAGCGAGGGATTGTCTAGTAATTGGCAATATACAGTAACTTTCTTCATCACATTTCGCGCACTGTAGCACTAAAATCTCAGCAGTACACCAGCTCATTTATCGCGTAAAAAATAGGCTCATTTATCAGGTAAAGTGACAGATTTTCTACACGCTAAAGGAAAAAACTCAGGTTCTATTTATATCGTAAATTAGTTGTAAGTATAACTAAGCAAATTGGTTTACTTGTTCCGTTCTCAGCGTATATCAATGAGGTAACCTGCTTGGTACTTTTACTAGTCCAAGAAAGTCTTGACTCCCAGCCCCTACTCACATGTATTAATCAACAACAAAATGAACAAAGACCACCTCTCCACTTCCGCTATCGAGATCGATGCTTCGAAAGCAAGCGTATGGAAAGCCTTGACGAACCCTGAAATCATGGAAAAATACTTTTGGGGAGCCAAAGTGACCTCTAACTGGAAGGTAGGTGACTCGATAACCTTCACCGGAGAATACAAAGGCAACACCTACCAAGAAAAAGGCATACTCCTCCAAGTAATTCCCCAAAAAACTCTCCAATATACGCATTGGAGTGATCTAGAAGATCTACCCGATTTACCAGAAAATTATCGCACCTGGACATTCGACCTATCTGAGCAAGGTACTCGTACTCACCTTAAAATTACGGAAGATAATATTCCGACTATCGCTCAAAAAGAGCGTTCCGATCAGTTCTGGAAAGAAGTGCTCTTGACGATTAAGGGGCTTTTGGAAAAAGAAAAGGAGGCGTTTTAGTATAAGAGCTTTGGCCTTGTATTTAAGTATAGGTGCTGACCTAAAAACGAGCTTACTTCATATCACTCCACACCACCGCTGCCAAAATCCACTTACCACCCTGCTTGATAAAGTGCATCAACTTCCTCCCTTCACCCGTAAAAGGCGCTCCCTTGAGGATACCTGATTTTTCATACTGGCAGCTTCGTTGGGCGATATTGTCATGAATCTCGGTCTGATGAGCCGTCTCTTTCTCCATAAAATCGATTAGGGTGCCATCGGTTAGTATTTGTGCTCGCGGCGCAATAAATTGGTCTAAATTATATACAGCAGGGGTACCTGAGGTGTTATTGATCAATATTCCCGTGGGTAAGAACAGTTGCTTGATCTGCTGGATATCGGGTATCCGATCATTGGTATTAGTAAACAAGTCAAAAAATTGACGAGTGATTTCATCAATCTCAGTCTGATCTTGTGCTAATCTTTTGCGCTGCTCAGGATTCATTATATTTTCTTTAGGAGGGTGGATTCTCTTTCTAAACGGCGCCGAAAGAATACTTTATCCAAGGGATTAATCAGAAACTCGCTGGGTAAATCTTGCTGGGCGATTTCCATAAATCCATTTTTCTTATAAAATTGCTGTGCGCCAATAAACTGGTGCATTGTTCCGAGGTAGATCACTTGGAGGTTATTTTCGGTACACCAACTAATCGCTGTTTCCATGAGGCGACTTGATACCCTCCAAGCCTTGCCTCGAAATGCCTTTTTTACCATCATGCTCTTTAGGATGACATACGCTTGTCTGATTGGAATAAGCCCAATAGTACCGACAACTTGTCTCTCGGAAGAGGCTACCCAGAATGGATCGGGAAGTTGGGGTGGGGACTTCCGGCCAGCCTGTGTTATAGGCGATGCAAATTCAGCAGCGATTTCGGCCATCATCAGGTCAATGCCTGCTTGATCCTGGTTTTGATAAGGACGGATTTGGATTTGCATAAAGCCTAATACATCGTATTAGGGTTTGCCGATTCCTTGGGAATCTGCTGCATGGCGTCCCAATGTTCGCAAATCTTCCCCTGCTCATCAAATCTGAAAAAGTCCATCGTGACATATTGATCATCTCCGGGCCAAACCTGGTGGGTATGTAAGGCAACCAAATTCCCTTCCGCAATACATCGAACAAATTCGATAGATTTTTCGGGGTATTCTCTTTGCATTCTTTCAAAGTAATCAATGAAGCCCTGTGTACCATCCGCTACGCCAGGATTGTGTTGAATATATTCCTCACCGATATATAATGCTACTGCCTTTTGCGGATCTCCTTCGTAGGCCATGTTGTAAAAAGCGATGGCATTTTCCTTGTTCTTTGCTAAGCTCATTATCTGAAGATTATTTTGTTATAATGTATCGTTTGATTCCGGTAAATAGTGGCCCAGTAAATTCCAATCCATGCTATTGCCCCAGCTGTTTCCGTGATCGCTGGTATTCTTGATGACATGGCCCTTCCCTACCCGATGCTTTCCAAAACTTAGGAGGGATAAGATACTGCCTGGGCGTAGGTCTGTCTCTTATACACATCTCCGAGCCCACGAGACCGAGGCTGATCTCG
>CAJXUM010000207.1 GCA_913060855.1 uncultured Lewinella sp.
TACACTATCCTCTTCGTCGGCAGCGTCAGATGTGTATAAGAGACAGCCTGGATACTGGTATACAAATGGTGATAGAGTATGCACCGAAGGTGGCTTTGGCCATCCTAATGCTCGTCGTCGGAATAAAGATTATCAATCGGATGGCCAAGCTGGCCGTCAAGGCTATGGAAAAGGCGGGCTTGAATAAAAATATTCTCCCATTCATCAATTCGCTAGTAGGCGTTTCCCTCAAAATCTTACTACTTTTTAGCGTAGCAGAAGTGGTAGGCGTAGATACCACCTCATTTATCGCGGTATTGGCAGCTGCTGGTTTTGCTGTCGGATTGGCCTTGCAAGGGAGTCTGAGTAATTTTGCAGCAGGTATTCTCATCTTGATATTCAAACCCTACAAAATTGGTGACTGGATAGATGTACAGGATAAATTTGGTAAGGTGGAAGAAATTCAGATTTTTAATACCATTATTGTCACGCCGGGCCAAAAGACACTCATCATCCCTAATGGACAGGTGGTAGAGAATATTGTGACGAACTTTTCTAAAAAGGGCTATGTGCGTTTGGAACTAAATGTGACCATGCCTTATGCAGAAAGCTTTCCAAAAGTCAAAGAGATTATCCGCGAGGAATTAAAGGCTTGCCCTTTGATTATCCAAGACTTGGAACCTGAAATTGGCATAGAGACCTATGATAGTCACAACCTAGTTCTAGCGGTCCGACCCTTCGTTCGACCAGATGATTTCTGGGAGGTGACCTTTGACGTGCACGAACGCATCAAAGCTGCTTTTAGCAAAAAGGGTATCAAGGTTGCTTACTCTGAAGGGGTCGAGATGGGAAGTATTGGCGATTAGAGATTCCTTTTTATAAGTGATCTTATTCTCTTTTTTTCTTAAATCATATTGATGAAAAACTTATTTGCGCTAAGCATCCTGATATTTTCTGCCTTCTCAGCTATTGCCCAGCAGGCTTTTATCGATGAATTCCAGCAGAAATGGAATAATGCGCGTGATTATACCGTAGAGGCCATTGAATTAATGCCTGAAGCAGACTTTGATTTTAAACCTATTGAAGGTCAGCGATCTTTCAAAGAACAAGTGATCCATTCTTGTCAAAACATGATGTGGCTCAGCACGAGCTATTTAGGTGGAACGAAAGGAGAGGTAGATTTAAAAAAGGAAGTGAGTTCGAAAGCCGCGTTGATCGAAGTTGTAAAGCGCTGTTTTGAATTATCTGGTAAGACCGCTGCCGCTTTGACGCCAGCCCAGTTAGAGGAGAAAGTATCTTTTTTTGCTGGCCCAATGAGTAAACGCCAAATAATGGTATTGATGAATGATCATTCGACGCATCATAGGGCTCAAATGTTGGTCTATCTCCGATTAAAAGGCCTCACACCACCCAAATATCGCGGTTGGTAAGGAATGGCTTACTTAGGTTTTAGTCGATGACTTTTCTATCTTTAGTAACTGTTTTCAAATCAGTGCATTGAAAAAACTAATCTAAGAGTCATGCTAAACCTTAAACGGTCATTCTTTAGAATGGCGATGTTGTCCGTGGTCATTTTTGTAGCCTCAGCCCTTTATTATCCTTATACAGGACCAGAAGAAAACCAATATTCCTTTGCTAACCCACCGATGTGTGGACCTAGCATTCGCTTCGAATTTAAGGACACAGGCGCCCCATTGGCACCTGCCTTGGATTATAACTGGGACCACAGTTTTCCAGTGACCACCTCCTCCAAAGAGGCCCAGCGATTTTTCGATCAGGGGCTGTTTTTTACCTACGCTTTCAATCATGCCGAAGCAGAGCGATCATTTAGAGAAGCAGTGCGCTTAGATCCCAACTGTGCCATGGCCCATTGGGGTGTTGCTCTATCGCTAGGCCCCAACATTAACCGACCCATGCTAAAAGAGGTGATGACCGAAGCGTACACACTCACCCAGGAGGCAATGAAACTCCGCACTAAATGCACACCTAAAGAGCAGGCTGTCATCGAAGCTTTGGCCTTGCGTTATGCCGCCAAGCCGCCTACTGATCGATCAGCGCTAGACCAGGCTTATGCAGATGCCATGCGACTAGTCGCCCATGAATATAGAGAGGATGTCGATATCCTGACCCTCTTTGCAGAATCCTTGATGGATACCACCCCCTGGGATTATTGGGGCCGAGATGGGACGCCCAAATATGTGACCGAAGAAATACATGCGGTACTAAAATATATCATCAAGGAGGCTCCTGATCATCCAGGGGCTAATCATTACTATATCCATGCGATGGAAGAGTTTCGCCCCGCGGAAGCCGAAGCCAGTGCTGATAATTTGACTCGCATGGAGTTTGTCAGCGGACACCTGGTACATATGCCCTCTCATATCTACGTGCGCCTGGGCCGCTATCAAGATGCCAATAAAGCCAATGTAGGAGGTATTGCCTTGGATGAAGATTATATCCAACAATGTGAATCACAGGGGTATTATGCCGCGCAATATTATCCGCATAACCTTCACTTCCTTTGGTTTGGGGCCAGCATGACCGGACAAAGCGAATTGGCGATGGACGCCGCCCGCCGAACGGCCAAAAAAGGTAAGGGTCAACGTTTTGAGGTCATTCCACTCTACGCTATGCTGCGATTTGGAAAATGGGCTGATATCCTCAAAGAGCCAAGGCCGGGGAACAAGCATCCTTTTATGGACCTACTTTGGCATTATGCGCGAGGTATGGCATTTGCTAATACGGGTGACTTGAAACAAGCCAAACTTGCACTCAAAACAGTCAAAAAGAAATTTCAATCTCGGAAAATTCAGAAACTCCCTCCTAGTTATATCCCTTTCAAAGAACTGGCGGAAATCTGCTATCTAATATTAGATGGAGAATTAGCCGGTATGAGCGGAGATTTTGACCAAAAGGTAGCCCAACTAGCGACTGCCGTAAAATTACAGGATGGGTTCCGATATACTGAACCTCCTTATTTTTATGTACAATTACGCCAGGCCTTGGGGGCTGCATTATTAGAAGCCAAACGCCCCGTCGAAGCAGAAAAGGTATATAGAAAAGACCTGGCACGGTTTCCTGCTAATGGCTGGTCTTTATATGGCTTACATAAAAGCCTAGTCGCGCAGAAAAAGGCGGCTGAAGCCAAGGAGATCTGGGAACAATTCGAAACGGCTTGGGCAGCAGCTGACGTGGAAATTACCGCTTCGGTATTGTAGTAATAGACGGGTTTGCGAGAAATAAGCGTAAAAAGAAGATAAGTTTTTTGACTTTTCACCCAACCTAATAGCATTTCATATGGTATTATAATAGGTTATCGGTTGGGAGCATGCATGCCCAAACATGCACTGGGTGATAGTCTAGTTAAATTCTATTTTTGTATTTGTGAATCCATTGGATTCCCTGTAAGTTTGTGGCGACTCAGTCAACTATTATGGACGAAAAATTTATAGAAGAATTATATAATGCTCATATTGACACGCCTTCGATCCCCTCACCGGTGCTCGTTTGCAATTGGGTCAATGGCGTATTAAAGACGCTTTTCCCGGAGCTAGCAGATCAGAAATTTTCCAACTATCGCACCTTCCAACAACACTTCGAGCAATTGCGGTTGGAACTGTATACGATCCTCAATACTATCGATCATCGATTGGATTATTCAGCAGAGGTGGTGGAGAAACACTTTTTGCAGCGCCTGCCCTCCCTCCGAAGTGCGCTGCTAATCGATGCAGACGCTATCCACGCGGGTGATCCCGCTGCCGATGATAGAACGGAAGTGATCCGCACTTATCCTGGCTTTTTTGCCATTGCTGTCTATCGATTGGCTCACGAATTCCACAAAATGAATGTTCCCTTAATTCCTCGGATATTAACGGAGTATTCGCACAGTGAAACAGGGATTGATATCCACCCTGGTGCCAAGATTGGCCTCGGCTTTTGTATTGATCATGGTACCGGAGTTGTCATTGGGGGAACTTGCGAAATTGGGAATAATGTAAAGATTTACCAGGGGGTTACCCTGGGCGCCTTGAGTGTGCAGAAGGAGTTGGCCAAGACCAAACGGCATCCCACCATCGAAGACAATGTGGTACTCTACTCTGGGGCTACCATTTTAGGTGGAGATACGATTATTGGACACGATAGCACCATTGGTGGAAATGTGTGGATTACTAAAAGTATCCCGCCATTTTCGAGGGTCTACTACAGTGGGCATGTCAATCAAAAATCCGATAATCCAGGACTCAAGTTGGAAGTAACAACCGCCAAGGAGTTGGCTAAGGGCAAGTAATGGCCCCAATGCAAGTTACTTGTTTGCATAAACAGAAATATCACCAAGCACACCTTCAATCATTAATAAGTTATATGGGAACGATTCTTGACTTAGTAGGAAATACACCGTTGACAGAAATTACGAAAATCATTAATAAGCCGGGCGTTAAAGTTTATGGTAAACTAGAAGGGCAAAACCCTGGCGGCAGTGTCAAAGATAGAGCTGCTTATGGGATGATTAAAGGCGCCTTGGATAGGGGAGAGCTAAAGCCGGGGATTCGATTGGTGGAAGCCACTAGTGGTAATACGGGGATTGCTTTGGCGATGATCGCCCAATTATTTGGCATAGAGATCACCCTAATCATGCCAGAGGGCGCCACCACTGAACGGATTCAAACCATGAAGGCCTACGGGGCAGAGGTGATCCTCACGCCACGAGAGAAAACAATTGAATATTCTCGGGATTATGCCGAACAGTTGGTTCAGGAGGGAGGGTACTTTACGCTCAATCAGTTTGGAAATGCCGATAACTGGGGTATGCATTATCGCACTACCGGACCCGAAATATGGAATGATACCGAAGGCAAAATCACACACTTTGTTTCTTCCATGGGGACAACCGGTACCATTATGGGTGTCTCGCGCTATCTGAAAGAAAAGAATCCTGCTATACAAATTGTTGGTGTTCAACCCACTGATGGTTCAAGAATTCCGGGTATTCGAAGATGGTCTCCGGCTTTTTTGCCCAAAATATTTGAACCTGCTCGCGTGGATTCGACAATCGATGTTTCTCAGAAGGAGGCAACCGAAATGATGCAACGCTTGGCCAAAGAGGAAGCTATCTTCGCGGGTATGAGTAGTGGGGGAGCCGTAAAAGCCGCCTCTAAGCTAGTGGAAACATTGGATGAAGGAGTCGTGGTTTGTATCATTTGTGATAGAGGAGATCGCTATTTGTCGTCTGGTATATTCGGGGCATAGCAGCGCCGCTGATTGTTGAAGTCTTGGACTTCAATGGCCAGCCAATAAATCTTGAAACTACTTCAAGGTATTACTTTCCGATTTCCTCAATATCCAATACAAAAATACTACGCCCGTGGGTGCCCGCCACCAAATCCAGTTCCCTTGATTGGAGAACTAAATCGTGGACGGCGACTGTCGGCAATCCATTACTTAATAGCTGCCAATTCTTGCCTCCATTAGTGGTTACGTAGGCGCCCAAATCTGTTCCTACATACAAGATATCAGCGCTTCTAGGGTCTTCTGTAATCACATTAATTGGTTCGGAAGGCAAATCTCCAGCGATGGATTTCCATGTTTTGCCTAAATCGGTGGACTTGTAAACGTACTTCTCGAAATCATCTTCCCTATATCCGGTCAACGTAACATAAACGGTTTGCTGGTCGTGTTGTGATGCCCTGATCCGTGAGACCCACTTTTCGGGCAATCCCTGATCAATTAATGTCCACTGCTGACCTCCATCTTTGGTAATTTGAATATTACCATCATCTGTAGCCGCATAGAGCAGTTCTTCTACAAAAGGCGATTCAGAAATAGAGGTGATAGTGCCATAAGGTACATTTCCTTGTTTTTCAGGACCTGGATTAGTAGTGAGGTCAGGACTGATCAACTCCCAGGTATCGCCTCTGTTTTCAGATCGATACAACTTTTGAGCGGCATAGTACAATCTTAGATCATGGTGTTGTGAAATTATAAAAGGAGTCATCCAATTCGTTCTCAAAGGGGGAGCTCCTTGTTCTGCACGCGGTTTTATAGACTTTGTTTCGCCGGTTTTCATGTTCTTCCTCCGGATTGCCCCAAACTGATGTTCATAATAGATAATGTTAGGATCGAGTTTGTCAACCACTGTGAAATAGCTGTCACCTCCACCCCATCGATCAACATAGATATGTTTCCAAGGATCTTCTACCCCCAAATTGGTGAGCCGATCTTCCACATTATGCGTACTAGGGCCAAAAAGTGCAGCATCATCCTGTGTCCCGCCATAAATGTTATAAGGTTGCGCATCATCAACTGAAATCGCATAAAACTCACCTATAGGCAAATTGTTATGATGCATCCAGGTATCGCCCCTATCATACGATATATAAACTCCGCCGTCATTGCCCAACACAATTTTAGCAGGATTACTAGGGTCGATCCACATGTCGTGCATGTCAAGATGCATACCCCTGATGTCATGTGAGAGAAGATGCACAATCGTTTCACCAGTTGGGATAAATGTTTGGCCCCCATCAAGGGTGCGTATTAATTTTTGACCTAGGATATAGACATCATTTTCGTTGTCAGGAGCTACGCGGATCAGGCAAAAATCGTCACCTATCCCAGTAGGAATACTTCCTTCATGCGTTTTTTCCCAAGTCTCCCCCTTATCTTCACTCCGATAAAGTTCGCCTCTGATAAATTTGGGGTCGGGTCTTAACCCGCCTGCTATTTCTATCGGTTTGCTATTGACGGGCTTGGGAGCACGGTTGTCTAGTATGGCGTAGATCACATCAGGATTCGATAAGGAAAAGGAAAGACCAAATCGGCCAACATTTTCTCCAGCAGGTAGCCCTTTTGTAACTCGCTGCCAATTCTCCCCTCCATTCGTTGTCTTGTAGATAGCACTCCCTTCTCCATTGACTTTATTGTTCCATGCTTTTCTTTCTCTTTCCCAAGCAACGGCCAAAAGCGTTTGATTATCCGATGGATCCATAACAATCTCCACCACGCCGACACCTTCCGAAATAAAAAGGATTTTCTCCCAGGTTTTCCCTCCATTGCTCGTTTTATAAACGCCCCGTTCCTTATTAGTTCCATAATTCCGACCAATAGCCGCTACATAAACAATATTGGGGTTTTTGGGGTCTATTAAGACTCTAGCAATATGATTGGTACCCATTAACCCCATGTGATTCCAGGTTTTACCCGCATCCACTGATTTAAATACTCCGGTACCCGCAAAACTACTTCTGGCCATCAATACTTCACCGGTGCCCAACCACAGAATGTCTGGGTCAGAAGGGGCAATGGCAATAGAACCCATGGCAGCGGTGGAGTAATGGTCAAATATTGGCTCCCATGTAGTGCCATTATTTACGGTTTTCCATAAATTTCCCGAACCTGCCCCGACATACAATGTGTTAGGCTGATCAGGATGGCCTTCAATCGTTTCAATTCTTCCGCTCATAAATTCCGGTCCAACCGTACGCCATTGTAGATGCTTATAGGCTGAGGTTCGTTTCATGTCTAAGTGCCTTTCCCAAGATTTCATCCTGAATGCTGGGGAGGAGGGCGCTTGAGCCCTTATTGTCAGGAATGTGCCGATACACAAACACAATAGCAAACTGATTTTTATGGTTTCTCTCATTAGATCTTATTCTTTATTTATAAAGATAGTTTTCATCGGCTAAAACATCCATCCATTTTATTTTTTTAGTCTTAACGTTCTCTTTTCGATTTTTGGGAATATGGCTTTTCATTTTCTGCAACACCGCTTTATATTTAGCATCGGTAGCGAGGTTCGACCATTCTTCGGGATCTTCTTCTAGGTTGTATAATTCCTCATCAATTCCGTCGTAGGATATATAATGCCATTGGTCCTTCCGGATGGAATAGTTAATATCGCTCAATACGGTTACGACCGCTTGATTTCGATTATATTGATCATCGATCAACAAAGGAACCAAGCTCTTGCCCGTAACACTTTCTTTGGCAGGCAAATCACACAATTCCGTCAATGTGGGAAAAATATCTACTAGAGACACGTTTTTATAAACAGTCGTCCCCATTTTTAAGTCTTTACCAGAGATGGTTAAACCGGTCGGCGTTTTCACCATTAGTACACTTTTGATAACATTTTCCCATAAGGCAAATTTGCGCCAGTGGGTTTTCTCCCCAAGTTGCCAGCCATGATCTGAAAAAATCACAACGATCGTATTATCTGCATACTCACTCTCGGCTAGGGCGTTCAATAGTTTCCCGGTTAGATCATCGGCATAATTAATAGCAGCCAAATATCCTTGGACAGCTTCTTTCTGTTTTTGGGCTTTTTCCACATTTCTATGGTATATTCCATTGGTATACCTGAGAGCCCTTTTGGGCAGATCGTCTAAGTCATTTTCAAGGACCTTGGGTAGTTTTACCTCTTCAATCGGAAACTTATTGTAATATTTTTGAGGCACATAAAAACTGTCTCTTATACACATCTGACGCTGCCGA
>CAJXUM010000208.1 GCA_913060855.1 uncultured Lewinella sp.
TCAGATGTGTATAAGAGACAGGATCTCTATCGTATTGTTCAATCTATTACGTTTGATGGAGAATTGATCTTTGCTATCGAGAAGATCATTGATGAAGAAGGGAATATCAAACCAGATGCCTCCGAACAACTATTGCGTATTCATACCAGGACGCAAAGTAAGAAACGAGAATTAGAGAAACACTTCAAGTCGTTGATCAATCAGTATCGGAAAAACGGTTGGTTGACCGATAATGTGGAAAGTTTTCGGAATGGAAGAAGGGTCTTGAGTGTTCCCTCTGAACACAAACGCAAGATACGAGGTATTATCCACGATGAATCCACCACTGGGAAAACAGCCTTTATCGAGCCAGAAGGGGTGATCGATATTAATAATGATATTTTTGATTTAGAAACAGAGTACAAGAGAGAGATTTATCGCCTGCTCAAAGAACTTAGCGCCACGCTTCGTCCTTATATTCCCTATTTCCACGTTTACCAAGGTTTATTGGTTCGTTTTGATGTGATCCAGGCCAAAGGCCGGATCGCCATGAAAATGAACGCAGACCTTCCCAAATTAAAGAATGATCCGCATTTAGGGATTATAAAAGGATACCACCCCTTATTGTATTTGAAGAATAAAACCTTAGGTCGAGAAACGGTTCCTTTCAAATTGTCTTTGTTGGGAGCCAATCGCTTATTGGTATTGAGCGGACCGAATGCTGGAGGGAAATCCATTACCATGAAATCGGTAGGGCTACTGCAGCTCATGTTACAAGCCGGTATGTTGCTTCCCGTTGATGCGGATTCCGAAATGGGAATATTCACCAAGATTTTTGCTGATATTGGTGACCAGCAATCGCTGGAGGATGATTTGAGTACCTATAGTTCGCGGCTAGCCAATGCCCGTTCTTTTCTAGAGCAAGCAGATGCCAAGACACTCGTCTTAATCGATGAATTTGGATCGGGGACAGATCCCAAAATTGGGGGAGCTATTGCCGAAGCCGTGTTAAGGGAACTAAACTTTCAGGAAGTACATGGCGTCATTACTACGCATTATTCCAATCTTAAGATTTTTGCTTTTAAGACCAAAGGCATTGTCAATGGTTGTATGCTATTTGATAACAGTAACCTTTCTCCTACTTATCAGCTTAAGGTGGGGCGCCCAGGGAGTTCTTACGCCTTTGAAATTGCTCAAAAAAGTGGCCTGCCAGGAAAGGTGCTAAAATATGCTCGGAATAAAATCGGGAAGAATGAAAAAGCAGTAGATGAATTATTGGTGGACCTGCAACGGGAAAAGAAAGAACTGGAAGACCAACTAGCCGCCCTCACCACAAAGCAAAGTTCTTTGGAACGCCTAATTCGATCCTATGATCAAATGAGTAAGGACCTTGATTTTCGCAAGAAAAAACACAAACTGGAAACGAAGGAGCAAGAACTACAACAGACTGCTCAGCAAAATAAAGAGATAGAGAAAGTTATTCGAGAGATCAGAGAAAAACAAAACCTGGAAAAGGCCAAGGCTTTGGCCTCCAAAGCTAAAGAAGAACGCAAAGTGCTCTCCGACCAGGTAAATGACCTTCGACATAAGATCTATTATGAACCGCAGATTACTAGCACTAAGGCAGCAGAAAAACCCATTGAAGTTGGTGATTATGTGAAATTGCGCACTGGCGGAGCGACTGGCCAAGTAGAAGCAGTGGATAAAAAGAAAGCCATTGTGTGGATAGGAGACCTCAAAATGACAATCAAACTACGTGATCTCCAACCCGCTAAAGAACCTTTGGAGATCCGCTCTACCAAAAGTGTCCAAACCGCCCAAATATCAGGGACCGCTGGTTTTCAATCCAAAATTGATATCCGTGGAATGAGAATGGAGGAAGCCATGAAAATGGTAGAAGATTTTGTGGATCGAGCCTTAATGGCCGATTCAAATACACTGCGGATTGTGCACGGAAAGGGTAATGGTGTATTGCGAAAAGTCGTCCGACAGAAATTGCGGGAATACCAAAATGTAGATATGAATATTCGCCATCCAGAAGCTGAATTGGGGGGAGATGGTGTAACTTTAATAGAAATTAAATAGTTTTTTGCTGCCCACGCAACCCTTTCTCATCATTTGTACGTATTTGCCACTATATGGCAGACAAAGACAACTTGAACTTGGTACTCCTTCTGCAAGGTTGCAGAGAGGGGCGACGAAGTAGCCAGAAGAAACTCTATGAGTTATTCTATGGCTATGGCATGAATATTTGTCTGCGTTATGCTAAGAATCAGTCAGAAGCACAGGAGATGCTTAATGATGGATTCCTGCGTGTTTTTACTCGCCTACACCAGTATGATTCAGATTTTCCATTTAGGGTTTGGTTAAGAAAAGTGCTGATCAATGCTGCGATAGATTATCATCGCAAGCATAAACGGTATAATCTCACCCATTTTGAAGAGGATATTAATCAACTTGTTGAAGACAAACAAACGTATCCCGACATCAGTTCGAACGAAGACGTACTGGGAATCATTCAGCAATTGCCGCCAGCCTATCGCATGGTATTCAATCTCTATGTCATGGAGGGCTATAAACACCAAGAAATAGCAGAGCAACTAAATATTAGCATAGGAGCATCGAAATCGAATCTATCTCGAGCTAAGGAAAAACTCCGAAAAATATTATCTAAAAAACAAGCTAGGAGAGCTAAATCCAATTGATACAATATGGAGGATTTTTACCAATCGCTGAAAGATAACCTGGATAATCGACCAGAACCCGACTTCAAGGAGGGGGCATGGGATGATTTGGAAGGTCGTTTGGATGCTTTGCAAAAGAAGGATGGTAGGGTAGTGGTCTGGCCTTGGTGGAGTTATGCGGCCTTAGCCCTCTTGCCATTATCGATCTTATTAAACGCTTGGCTCTTCTTACGCCAAGGTGATAAGGTTACGATGGAAGAAGAAAGTGGAATCGTGGAAAGTCTACTTGTTGATACGGTTTATCAAACTCGGATTGTCTATCAGAGCGACACGGTTTATCGGACCAAAGTCATGCAACAAGAAAGATCAGCTAGCGACTATGCCTATTATTGGAAGGCTAATGCCGAAAGAGAGATCGCAAAGTGGGAAGAAAAATTTATGCCGCAGTTAGTGGGAGAAGAAAGGGGGGTAGACAATGGAAGCATTTCCGCTTTGCTGACTAATTTATCCGGCAACCCATTGCAACAGCTCATGAGAAAAGCCGGGATAGATGAAAACTTCCTGCTAACCGAAAAAGAATCCCTAGGAGAACAACCGCTAAGTGAACTAGATGGCATTGAATTTTTACTGAATGAGTCAAAAGCAAGCGAATCCTTAGCTGTTCTGCCCCTGGATATCCCCTCATTTACAACAAGTCCAATCCCTTTATGGGAAAAAATTCTTCCAGAAAGCTTTAGTCTAGGAGTTGAACTAGGGGCTTATCACCCTTTTATAAAGGGGGGAGAAGATGAAAATGCGCTTTACCGTGGAATAGAATTGGCGATTCAATTACCGAATCGTTTGGAAATTTGGGGCCAGGGAGGACTCCTCCAAATGAACTATAAGTTTGATGAAATGGGCGATGAATTTGGAATTCCAATCCTCCAAGCTCCGAGCGGTGATTATGAATTCAACTACGTGAAAGTGCGACAAGAACGGTTACACTATGGAGCTGGACTGCAGTATTCTTTTACATCTCAGGGTTCTCGTTGGCGGCCAACAGTAGGCTTGGGATATGCTGCTATGGCTTTTTTGCCCTATGAATTGTATTACGAATTTGAAGATAAAAACACGGATACAGAAATCAAATTGGAAGAACATATCAAGCGAGATGATGGCCCTTATCAGTATGCTGTGGCTCGCGCGGGCTTACGTCTACCCTTTAATAAACGGTGGCAGTGGCGTATGTTGGCAGAATTTAGGTATTCACTTTCTGATGACCGATTTACTAATCCTCATTTATTGGGATTGACCGGCGGTTTATCGTATCAATTTTAGAAATAAAATGAAAGGAAGCAACCTTTTACAATCGGTAGTCCGTATTCAGAGATGATTCAATTATTTAAACCAAAAAATGATCTATGCTTAAACTATTGGTAGGAATAATGGGCTGTCTGATGAGTATGCCGTTGATAGCTCAAACAAATCCTTTATTTGTGGATAAAATAGAGGATGCCCAAACTTTAGCCCAAGAAGAAAATCGTCAAATCTTGATGGTGTTTGCAGGCTCTGATTGGTGTCGACCTTGTATTCAATTTAAAAAAGACATCCTGGAATCCTCAACTTTTGCTACCTATGCTAAAGATAATTTAGTGGTGCTATACCTAGATTTTCCAGCACGCCGAAAGAACCAACTACCTGCTTTACAGAAAGCGCATAATGAGGATTTAGCCGAACAATATAATACATCCGGCCTTTTTCCCAATATCCTCCTTTTCTCCCCCGATCTCGATCTGCATTCTCAATTGGAATTCAAAAACCAATCTCCACAAGCCTTCGTGCAAACTATTGTCGCACTAGGCTCTTAAAATATTAATTATCCATATGAAGGCATTTGCATTACTACTGCTACTTGGCGGAAGCCAATGGCTTATGGGCCAGTCTACGGACTGGGTGGAACATAAAAAGGTACTCAAACTCATGGGAACCCGCTTTGAAATTGGAGCGGTTGCCCAGAATGACACCTTGGCTTGGGCGGCTATAGAGGCAGGTATAGCTGAAATAGAACGGATTGAAAAATTGATTTCTTCTTGGGATAAAGACTCGCAAACCAGTGAGATTAATCGAAATGCAGGCATTCAGCCGGTAGTAGTGGACCAAGAATTGTACGATCTGGTTTTTCGGGCCCTAAAAGTAGCGAAGTTAACAGCGGGGGCTTTTGACATTTCTTTTGCTTCGATGGATCGGATTTGGAAATTTGATGGAAGCATGACCCAGATGCCTAGCGAAGCCGCAGTTGAAAAGGCTGCGCTTAAGATTGACTGGGAAAAGATCATGCTCAACCCCGAAGCGCGGACAGTGTTTTTGTTGGACAAAGGAATGAAGATCGGTTTTGGAGGGATAGGAAAGGGCTATGCGGCTAATCAGGCTAAGCTATTGATGTCCAAGATGCCTGGAATTATGGGCGGCGTGGTAAATGCAGCAGGGGATCTATTGGCCTGGGGAGATCGACCATCAGAAAAAGAATGGGTCATCAAAATCGCTGATCCTTTGAAAAAGGAAGATGCTTTAGGTTGGTTACAGATCAATGATGCCGCCGTTGTTACCTCTGGTGATTATGAACGATATGTAGAATTTGGAGGCAAGCGCTATGCACATATCATAGACCCCCGGACGGGCTATCCAACAACCGGTATTAAAAGTGTGACCGTTGTTTGTCCTTATGCAGAGGTAGCTGATGCTTTGGCCACGTCCATTTTTGTTTTGGGAAAAGAAAAAGGCCTGCAATTGGTGAATCAACTTAAAGGAGTGGAATGCCTGATTGTCACGGACGAAAACGACATCTTAACCTCCACTCAATTACAATTAAACTATTACTAATGAAGGATCATTATTTCTTGGCCGTACTAGGCCGAAGATATTCATTTTTACCCGTTTGGGTGCTAGGATTAGGCCTCAGTTTGTCTTCCTGCATGTCGGTGAAAGCTTATCAGAAAATGTATCTAAATGATGCTGAAATGGAATTAGCTGCTAAGAAATGCGAGACTTTTGAGACTAATTTTGAAGCCTATCGAGAAGGCGCGCAAGGCGCTAACGGAGGTAAGGTTGGGGGCGGCTGTGGCTGTAATTGATTCCCAAGCTTGACTTTCGACCTGCTAGCTGGAACAGCATGACTATTGATTTTTATTAAACTGCAAACAATTAAACACCATACGATGAGTTCTTCTTGTTGGATCAAGACACGATATGTACGTAGTAGATTAAGCATCTCTTTCCTCCTGCTGATTGGGCTAGCAAGTTATCTTTCTGCCCAGCAAGAGAAGTACAAGATGAAAGGTAATGACAAGGAAGCTACCGCTGACTTCTTGTTTAGCTATTATGAGCAAGATGGGAATAATGCGGCGGTGACTGGCGGTATTGGAACAGAAAAATTAGAAGATATCGCCAATTTAATTGTCTTAAATATTCCGCTGGATTCTACTCGCTCTATAAATGGAAGTTTTGGAGCCGATTTTTATTCCTCAGCTTCTACGGACAATATAGATAACAATGTTTCTTCGGCTTCTGCCCATGATTTGCGCATTTTTCTGAACTTGGGCTATGCCCAAAAGAATTTGCGAAGAGGGGAGACCTATGGGATCGGTATGGGAGTATCAAGAGAATACGATTACACTTCTTTTTCTGTCAATGCTAATTGGGCTAAGGAGTTCAATCAAGGCAATTCGGAAGTGAATGTGAAGGTTCAAGCATTTATAGATCAATGGGAAACCTACTTTCCTGCAGAATTGAGGAGAGAAGTGAGCGTGCCGACTACTGGCCGGCAATCCTATAATTTTCAAGCCAGTTTTTCACAGGTGATTAATAAGCGATTACAATTTTCTCTTTCTGGTGATGTCATTTATATGAAAGGCCTATTATCCACTCCTTTTCACCGAGTGTATTTTCAGGATATTAGCCAGCCTGATATTGAACGATTGCCCGGCAATCGATTGAAAGTGCCCGTGGCATTACGACTCAATTACTTCCCGATCGATGGTTTGGTCTTGCGATCCTATTATCGTTACTATTGGGATGATTTTGGGATTCAGGGGCATACCATGAGTCTAGAAACACCTGTCAAGTTGAATACCGCTTGGACCGTGTCTCCGTTTTATCGCTATCATACACAAACGGCTTCTACTTATTTCGCTTCTTATAAAGTACATTCTTCTGACGCCAGTTTTTATACCTCTGATTATGACTTATCTGCCTTGTCTAGTCACAAAGTGGGGTTAGGTATAAAATACAATCCTTTGTATGGCTTAGGGCGAATGAAGGTACCTTTTAGAAGAAACAATACGATGCTCTTGAAATCAATGGAAGTACGGGGCGCTTATTATCAACGGAGTACGGGCTTGAATGCCTTTATTGTGAGTATGGGACTCAACTTTACGATAAAATAAGCCTGTAGAGGGAGGAAAAGATGGACTGTAAATAAACCAGAAGTACTTGAAGGCTGAATGCTCTCTCTGAAAAAGAGCATTCAGCTTCTCTATATTTAGAAAGTCTCTGTAGCAGAAAAGTGGAAGCTACCTTCAATAGCAGCATTCTCGTCTGAATCCGATCCATGTACTGCATTTTCACCAATACTAGTGGCGAATAGGGCACGAATCGTACCAGGAGCAGCCTCAGCTGGATTCGTCGCACCGATAAGGGTACGAAAATCTTCTACGGCATTGTCTTTTTCCAAAATAGCAGCCACGATAGGGCCTGATGACATAAACTCAACGAGTTCGCCATAAAATGGGCGTTCTTTGTGCACCGCATAAAACTCACCTGCTTTCTCTGTAGAAAGCTTGGTCAATTTCAAGGCAACGATTTTGAAGCCACCTTCATTGATTTTTGCTAAAATAGCGCCGATATGCCCGCCCTTAACCGCGTCGGGCTTGATCATTGTAAATGTTTTGTTTCCAGCCATTTTTATCTTGTATTTTAAATTTTTATTCAATGCGTTTTCAAAAAGCGGTGCAAAAGTAAAGAAAGTGTAACAATGTGACCAATCAGAACGGATAATATTTTGGTTAATTTTATAATTTTTGCAACTTCGCACCCTGATTGAAAAGATGGTATGCAGAATATTTTAGAGATTAAGGAATTACTAGCTTCTCCAAAGGAAGTTTTGATAACGACTCATCGCAATCCTGACGGAGATGCTATTGGGTCTTCTTTGGGCCTGTTTCATTATTTGAACAAACTGGGCCATCACGTTAGAATCGTGGCACCTTCCGAATACCCAGACTTCCTTGCCTGGTTGCCAGGAGCTGGGGAGATTATCATTTTTGATAATGAAGGGGAAGATGCTGAGCGAGCGGTGAAGGAAGCGGAAATCGTATTTTGTTTGGATTTTAATTCTTTGGATCGAATTGATAAGGTCGGAGATTTAATCCGGAAAAGGGATTGTGTCAAGATCATGATTGATCATCATCTGTACCCTGATGACTTTGCTCACTTCACATTGTCGGATACTTCGGCTTCTTCCACTAGTGAAATGATTTTCGATTTCATTGAAGCATTAGATGATAAACCCTTAATTGATAAAACTTTAGGCGAAGCTATATTCACTGGAATATTAACAGATACGGGATCCTTTAAATATAGCACCTCTCCCAAGTTGTTCCGAATCGTATCCGAGTTATTGGCTTTGGGCGTTGATGATTATAAATTGCAAGATTTGATTTTCAATAGCATGACGGAGAAGCAACTTCGCCTATTGGGACATTGTTTGGACTGTCTCTTATACACATCTCCGAGCCCACGAGACCGAGGATGATCTCGTATGCCG
>CAJXUM010000209.1 GCA_913060855.1 uncultured Lewinella sp.
CGGTCTCGTGGGCTCGGAGATGTGTATAAGAGACCAGGTGTAAAATAATGCTCCTCAACATCGGCACTAAAATCCGTAAATTCAGGTTCCTCCTCTTCTGTGTCCTCGGCCGTGGCACTAGCATGCTGCCTACCAATGGCACTATTGGGAACTCCTTTGGGAAGGGGGAGTGGTTGCTTGAAGGGCGTTGCTTGCACCCCATGAGCCCTGACGATCGTATCTACGGCAACGAAGGAAGTATAGCGAGTAAGTAGCCCGTATTCGAGTCCAAGTTGAGTCGTTTCTGTTTGGGCGGCGGTGTTCTCACTCCGAGTTATTAAACTATAATCATCCAATATTTTAATTTTGTGCCTTGCCCATAGGTAGGGTAGAGCGCTATTTGAGGTAGCGGTTTTATCTACCTTTATCGGCACCTTTCGGCGGTATTTTTTTCCCGCTTGATTACCTTCTATCTGCAGATGACCTGTGGCTGCCCCTTTATACTTTCCAAAGACCATAATGGGGCGTTCTGCCATCAAATCTGGAATGCGCTTTGGAATGACATCATAGGTATCCATTCCTTTAAAACTGACCTTTATATCAGTGAGGACAGGTGATTGAATGTATTGCCTGAATTTATCTGCGATCGACTTGCTATTTTCTTCAATCGTAGCTACAAAAGACTCACTCATCCCGGCATGGGCAATTCCTTCTATCAAGTGCCGATTCACAGACATGCCAATACCTAAGGCAAAGAAATTGGCATCGCCTAAGGAGGTGCTAATGTAATCGAATATCCGATCCTCCACCGAAACGTAACCGTCCGTTACAATAGCAAAAGACCGAGAATAGCCTTCCAGCTTTTTGACAGACATGGCCTTTTCGATAGCCTGCAACATATTGGTGCCGCCACCGCCCCGCTGTTGCTTGAGCATGCTGAGTGCTTTGTTGAGATTAGCAGTAGTGGCCGCTAAGGAAGTTTCACTCAAAAAATGAGCACTGCCTTCAAAGAAGATAATGTTGAAGCGATCCTGGGGATTAAGGGTAGTAAATAAATCCTTGAGTACGCCTGTAGCCAATTCCAAGGGGTAGCCCCGCATAGAACCTGAAACGTCCAGGAGAAAGATATATTCCCTAGGCACCAATGTAGCCGGACTAGGACGTTGCGGAGCTTGTAATAGGGTAAGGAAAAAGTTTTCCTTTTCTCCTTGCCAAAGTAAAGTTCCATCCTGGATTTGGTGGCCCGCCAATTGATAGTTGAGTATGAAATCACGATCGCCTCCCGCACCTTCGCTGGGGTCCAACTTGATATCCGCCGCCGATTTGCCTGTGAAGTCCAGCTGTATTTTATGGGAAGGACTCTGTACTTGTTGGATGGGAACTCCGGTGTTGAGACCTAATTGTAGGTCGAATGTATAAGGGGCTTTCTTTCCTTTGGGTAAAAAAGGATTTTCCACCCAAGATGTTGCAGCCGTTAGCGCTGGCAATACTTCTCCCCCATATCTTGGACCTACTACTGTAGGATAAACGAAGGAATAGGTTCCGCCTTCTTGTTCAAGTATTTCTGTATAGGATAGTTCTACGGTAATGGTATCACCCGGAAGAATATTGGCCACACTCATTTGGAAAACATTGGGGCGTTTCTGTTCAAGCAGAGAAGCGCTACGCCCTTCTCCTTTCGCTCTTTTATAAGTCTGTCTAGCGGTGTTTTTCTCTTGTATTTTTGCGAGTATCTTTCGATTGCCGATTTGCATCTGCATACCATATATAGCCGAGCGAGTTGAACCAGGAAATACATAAAGAGCTTCGATGGGTTTTTCGCCATCGTTTTTATAGACCTGACGGACGCTTACATCTGCAATGATACCTGCAATCTTCACCTCGGCTGTTGTAGCCAGTAAGGGCAGTGATGCTGTCATTTCATCCCCATCAGGAATGTAAAAAAAGGGAGAGAGCGTGTTTTCTTGCGCAGAGGCAATAGCGGCTGTGAGCAGTAGGAGCCAACAGCTCACTGCCCATGAGAAGATTTTCATGATTTCTTGAATTTGTGAGGACGCATAGTCGTCCTAGCTAACACTTAGCGGCTAAGTGGAAGTCCTAACTAGGCGAGCCTATACGAAGAAATGGAAAACGTTTAATTTTAATTTTAGAGCGTGCTATTTTTAGGCGAATACAATATAAAAGATGCAAGGGCTGCATAATTTGGCGTGTACTTGCAAACAATATTAACTTTCAACCGTTTATACCTCGTTCTCAACCAAATGTTCTTGTTCTTTTTGTTTTTTGTCGTTCTCATATAAGATATGGATAAGTCTTTTACTACAGGATAGGTACAAATTATAAATAGTTAATCAGCAAAAACAGAAGACAGAGAATACATCTGGCAGTATTTTTTGAATCACTCTTGGGAAAGAAGTTTATTTTCAACTTCCTTTTCTATTAGAGGCCTAAACCTTACACAACTGTTAACTATTATGAAAAAATTCTTACTTGTTTTTTCCCTTCTTTTGGGCGCAGGCGTCCTACTTCAGGCACAACGACCTGCCTGGGCTGGCAAATCTAGCGGTCCATCTATTACTGGAAAGATCAGTGGCGTATTGATTGATTCCCTAAGCAAGGAAGCGATAGAGTTTGCCACTGTTGTGTTGGTAAACCCTCAAGGTAAAGAAGTGAATGGTGCCTTGACCGATGAAAAAGGAGCTTTCAAATTGCCACAAGTCAAATTGGGCGTGTATGAGATTCGATTTTCATTTCTAGGTTATCAAACGAAATCGATCAAAGGGATCAAACTTACGCCAGAAAAACCAGATGTGAAGCTTGGAACGGTATCCTTTGTAGGAGAAGGTATCAATCTACAAGAGGTTGAAGTAGTGGGTGAAGCAGCTGTTATTGAAAACCGAATAGATAAGATGGTTTACAATGCAGAGAAGGATATTACCAATATCGGTGGAGATGCTTCTGATGTGCTTTCTCGTGTGCCGATGCTTGCGGTTGATCTGGATGGTAAAGTTTCCTTGCGAGGTTCATCCAATATTCAAATTTTGATCAATGGCAAACCTTCTTCCATGTTTTCTAGTGACCCAGGTGAGGCCTTAAAATCAATCCCAGCTGACCAGATCAAAAGTGTAGAAGTGATTACCGTGCCAACTGCAAAATTTGATGGAGAAGGTACGGGAGGTATCGTAAACATTATTACCAAGAAAAGTAATATCCAAGGCTTTACGGGTTCTGTGAATTCTACAGTTGGTAACCGAAGCAATAGAGCAGGTGTCGATTTGAACTTAGTTAAAGGCCGTTTCGGACTAAATGGAGGCGGAAACGTATCCTTATCTTGGCCCAATCCTTCTACCAACACCTTCTTCAGGGAAGATCGAATAGGAGGGCAAGTGAGGACTTTGACTCAAAATGGCGAAGGGAAAAGTACTTGGGCCGGTGGTGGTTTCAAATTTGGTGCTTTTTATGATATCAATGCCTATAATAGTCTCAACTCTAATATCAACTTCAGAGGACGTGGTAGTGGAAATGATGGTACTACGGTGGCCAATTTCAATGATCCAATCAACGATGTCTACCAAGATTATACGCGTGTAAATGATGTAAGCTCTGTACGAGGAAGCTTTGATTGGACCACCGATTATCGCAAAACTTACAAAGGAAGTGAACGCGAATTCTCTATGGCATTTCAATTGAGTGGTAATGTAAGCACTTCCGATAACGAACTGATTCAAACCAGCGCAAATACACCTTCCTTGTTCCGTGATGAATTGAACACCAACGATGGCTTGAACCTGGAATATACCTTTCAGACAGACTATGTACACCCATTCGGTAGCAAGATAAAGTTGGAAACGGGTGCGAAGGCAGTGATTCGTAGGATTGATAGTGATTTTCAGTTTCAATTCATTGATCCCGATCAAACGAACTATCAAATTGATCCTCAAAGAACGGATGTATTCAACTATTTCCAAGATGTATTGTCGGCCTATGCGTCTTTCAATTTCACACTGGGTAAAAAATATGGGTTGATTGCGGGAGTGCGTTATGAGCACACCACGATTTCTGGGGAATTCCAGAAATTTGATGCTCCTTTCGCCAATGATTACGACAACGTCTTACCGAGTTTCATCTTAAATAGAAAATTGGGCCGTTTTAGCAATGTCCGATTGAGTTATACGAAGCGTATTCAGCGTCCAAGTCTTTACTACATCAATCCTTTTGTTAATGAAAGTGACCCACGGGATATTAGTTTTGGTAACCCTGAATTGCTTCCTGAAAACACAGATGCTTACGAATTGGGTTATAATACCTTTGTCAAAGGGGTCGTATTGAATGCCTCGCTGTACTATCGCTTGACGAATGATGTGATCGAAAGTTTATTGGATGTAGATAACAGTGGGGTTTCTTTTACTTCTTATAAAAACATTGGCAAGCGAGAAACCATTGGCTTCAATGGCTTTGCCTCGGCTACCGTCAAGAAGATTTTGACCCTTAGAGGTGGCTTTGACCTACTATCCTACGAAGGACAAGGTATTATTGATGGAATCAGAATTACTCGCCAGGCTTGGCAATGGAAATTCAACCTAGGTTCTACCCTTAAATTTAATGATGGCTATACGATACAGGTGTTTGGGTTTTACAACTCACCTCGCCAAACCTTACAAGGATCAAGAGGAACCTTCTCCATGTTGAGCATCGGATTCCAGAAAGAGTTCAGCAAACGAACTAGTTTGGGATTGAATCTCTTCCGACCTTTTAGTCGGACATTGAGCTTTGCCAATGAATTAGAAGGTACCAACTTCTCTCAAAGCTCAGAAAGAATAATTGTGCTTCGTTCAATTGGTATCAACTTCCGACATCGTTTTGGTAAACTAGATTTCAAACAACCAAGACAGCGTCGTAGTAAGATTAGAAATACTGACCTGAAGCAGGGAGAGAGTGATCAAAGCGGGCAAGGCAA
This sequence comes from uncultured Lewinella sp., assembly GCA_913060855.1. GTDB lineage: Bacteria > Bacteroidota > Bacteroidia > Chitinophagales > Saprospiraceae > DT-111. The sequence goes on from CAJXUM010000209.1 coordinate 4,937, forward strand.
CTAGCCCACAGCCTTCACTAAAATTCTTCTTCGGAAAAGAGATAAGGGGATTGAAGCTTTGAACAGAGCTTTCAATCCTCTTATTTATTTAATGAATCCTCGACACTTAGTAGCGCTTTGAAATTCTTTAATAAGCCACTAGCTATCGTATGTGCGTTTGCCATAATCGTTAGGGTAGGGCCTTTAGCCGGTAGGTGTCGAAAACCAGAGGCATCCCCGACATAGATATGACGCGTGTGATGGAGTCTTCCTTCGCGAGATAAACAAAATTTTTGTTCTCGTGTGGAGAAGGGGAAGGTGCCGGCGTAGTGTTTACTAGCTCCACTAGCGGTATATTGGGTCATGAGGGGAATGGCGCCCCAATTAAGTAGGGGTTTGTTGATGCTACGGATCGCTTTTTTAAGCCGCCTGTCATCGTGGTGATAATTAATATCTAGTATATGACCAGTCGGGGAGGATCGATCAGGCAGCAATCGGATATAATTCGTTGGATGACTTTCTTCCGGCAAGTGTAAGCCGCCAATCACTAACATCTCTTTAAGTATCGCACAAATTTGATAACTAAATCGATAGCTAAAGGGGAGCTCGTTCATCAATTTTGTCAATAGTAAAGAGCGATAGGTGTATAAGTTGAGCAGGTTGAAGGAACCCGGATCAGTGGCTTGCTCAAATAAGGACAACTGACTAAAACTAGATTTAGCAATACTGTTTTGTTGACCAAACATTTTGGTGTTGAGCCAGATGCCGTAGGCAAAAGGATTGCAGATGAGCGGCCTTTTATGCGCTTGTGCATGGAGGCTATTCATAATAATACGAGCTGTTCCTAAAACCGATGCGCAAAGTAATAATCGTCTACAACGGAAGGTCTTTTCCTCCAGCGTTCCAGTATGTTTAGCCATAACCAAGACGCCATCTGTCTGGTCTTTAAATTTGAAGACATAATGTTGAGGAAGGTACGTAAAGGTCGGTTCTAGCAGCAACTGATCAAGCGTATGGCCCGGATGGTAGCCAGCCGATTTACCCAAGGACCAAAAATCGATATCCCAATACTGCTCATCTTGTCTTCCTTTCTTGGGAATGCTTTGTACCGCTAGCGGCGTTCTTTCCAAAGAAAAACCTCTGCGTCGCCAATAGTTGTTTTTTTGATCATACTTATTCCAGAGATACTGCATGCTTTTATCAAGAAACAAAGGAGGTAAAAGTGGATCGAGCTTAACCGCTTGCCCTCGTGTTCCCGAAATACCAATTCTTTGGGCTATTTTTTGATAACTCCGATTGGCCTCTTCTCTAGCCAAACCCACCTTATCTAATTCCTTTTCATTGAAGGTAAATGCGCCTCTGCCCCAGGCATTGCCCAAGCCCCCTTTGGCCATACTTTCCATAAAAAACTGGTTGTTATTCTTGTCGATCTTGGACTGCCAAAGGCCCACCAACTCTTTGGTGAAAGCCAGGGGAGGGGTGAGTCTATCTTGTTTGTTTTGCCAATCCTTAGCAACACTATCCAGGTTTTTACCCAGGAAGTAATGATGTTGATTGGGATCCGATTCGCGGACTTGAGTAAAACTACTATTGGGTAAGTTGTCTTGGTAAAAGCGATCTTGCTTAATGCCTACATCCAGCATTAAGACTTTCATCTTACCTTCCAATAAAGTTTGAGCTGCTTGTACACCGCTGGGGCCAGAGCCTACGACGATGCAGTCATAAAGGGGGTGCATAGACGATGTATAATGAATTGGAAGGTGAGGAAAAGGATACCGAGTGAGAGATGAAACAAGTATTTTATAATACCAACAAATCCAATTCTAATACAGGCCAATTTGTTGTGAACACCCAAGAAGTGATCCGAGAATTGAGGGGTAGTTTCTAAAATAGAGAACATGAGGAAAAAGCGTTTGCGGATATTGCCATTAGGATGAGTCCAACCTAAAATGGCATCGTAAGCAGCGCAGTGGATCGGCCGCTGAATTTGATGCCGAAAGATTCTCTGTTCAAAAATACTGAGTTGAAAATCACCACTAGCGATAGTTTGGGCGTATAAATCAACTTGTTTTTGATCAATGTCGACCTTTAAAAGATATCTACTGATAACTTTTGCTTCTTGTTGCGTAAACATGTTTCATGTATTAAGAATACAAAAATAGTCAGAGAACCTTTGAGAATAAGGACGCGTTTCCAAACAGTTTCCTGAGCTATTCTAATAAGTTTATATCCTTTTTGGTACAAAATGTTGCGCAATTGAAGTATAAAGTCCGTTCTGTGCGTTATTCATAGGTAGTATTATCGAAAAAAGTACGAACTTTGTCTGTTAGGTAGTTATAATAGTGGACCAAAAAACTTGCATGGATAACGATAGCATAAAAGCACTCAAAGAAGCGCTCGAACATTCTCCTAACAATATTCCCCTTCGCCTCCATTTGGCACACTCTCTATTGGGCCTTTTAGCATATGAAGAAGCAGAGAAAGAATTCAAGAAAATTCTTTCGCTAGATGCCACGCAACAAAAGGCCAAGTTAGGTCTGGCAACGATCTATTTTCGGAAAGAGGAGTACAAGACGGCGGTTGTTATTTTAGAAGAAATCATCGAAGAGTCGCCAGAAGAAAGTTATCAATTACTGTATTGTAAAGCACTTTTGCGATCGGGCAATACAAAGGAAGCCGGCGAGGTGTATCGCGATATAGTACAATATAATCCAACCTTGAGAGACGAAGAGTTGGATCAGCAATTTCGCTCCTACCAATTTGATGAAGGAGCAGGAGATGAGGAGGATGGATATGATGAAGATGCGCTATTCAATACCCGTCCAGAAATCAACTTCAACCATGTGGGGGGAATGCATCGGGTAAAAGAAGAAATTGACTTAAAAATCATCAAACCCTTACAGCATAAGGATTTGTATGCGGCATACGGCAAGAAAATAGGAGGCGGTATTTTATTATATGGCCCTCCTGGTTGTGGTAAAACACACTTGGCTAGAGCCACTGCGGGCGAAATCGATGCTTCCTTTATTAGTGTGGGAATAAGTGATGTGTTGGAAATGTGGATTGGGAGTAGCGAGAAAAACCTGCATGAGATATTTGAGCGGGCCAGGAGTCATTCACCTTGCGTACTCTTCTTTGATGAAGTAGATGCCCTTGGCGCTAGCCGGTCGGATATGCGGCAATCAGCTGGTCGGCAGTTGATCAACCAGTTTTTGTCAGAATTGGATGGGGTAGATGCCAATAATGATGGCCTACTCATCATCGGGGCTACCAATGCTCCCTGGCACATGGACCCTGCCTTCCGTCGTCCGGGGCGATTTGATCGTATTATTTTTGTAGAGCCACCTGATCGTGTGGGCCGAGAGGCTATTTTGCAAATTATGTTAGCCGGCAAACCATTGGGCAAGCTAGACCTATCAGCAGTAGCCAAAAAACTAGACGGATTTTCCGGCGCTGATTTACAAGCTGTCATTGATATCTGTCTCTTATACACATCTCCGAGCCCACGAGACCGAGGCTGATCTC
>CAJXUM010000210.1 GCA_913060855.1 uncultured Lewinella sp.
AGATCAGCCTCGGTCTCGTGGGCTCGGAGATGTGTATAAGAGACAGGTACCGTACCAGTCATTTCCTTCGGGGTTTCCGGCTTGGCTAACTCCATCAAGATAATCCGTCATTGTGAGACGAAGGCTAGCCTCTAATCCAATCTTCATTTTTTGGTTGAGATTCCATTCCAGCCCTCCACCAAAAGGCAAAGCGGGTTGGATCTTACTGGGGAGGTTATCTTGGTCGAAAGCGATAGCTTCTCTAAGGTTGGGAATTTTCGCTCTATTTAAGGTGGCATTGGGAGAGAGATGAAAAACGCCTAGTCCTGCAAAACCGTAAGGGGTAATTCTGGGTTTTGGTAATCCAGGTCTAATGAACGGATACCATTGCAGTCGAAACTGTAATTCCGTAATTTGAGTAGTGAAATAAAAACTTCGAAGCTTACGGTCTTCATAATTGCGATCATCTCCAGAGATTTCGCCTGTGCCAATATGGCCCTGTAGGGAAAGGTTAGGTCTGAGTTGTCGACTAATATAAAGGCTTAACCAAGGATGGGTTTCTTTGCTATGTGGAATGCTCGTCTTGGCCAGGTCACCGGTGTAGTTAATACCGCCAAGGGCAACCCCTCCTTCCCATAAGTGATTCTGGGAGAACAATATCGTAGGGATCAAGCACAAGAGCAAAACCGAATACCCAGCAATCTTCATCTTTTTTGGGCGGCATTTGGTATAAATAGCAAAAATAATTATTTACTGGACTTTTGCCTGCATCCCGAACGAATTGTAACATATTATTTAAAAAAAAATGTAAATTATCAGTAGGCTTTACATAAAATGGGTTGTAAGAAGCTAATTCTAGCTCCTTACAACCCATTTTAGCATAAAGTTTAGTCTCTTAGTTGTCTTTGCAACTCAACGATCTCTTCATTTTTATTGAATACTTGCTCTTTCAATTCTTGATTCTCTCTTTCCATGGCTGCAATTCGACGCTGCAAATCCGACAATTCTTTCTGCAAAGTTTGCACGTCAGTCGGTAAGTTGGTGTCGACTACTGTTTCGGTGGTTTCAACACTTCTTTCAGCGGTCTGTTCCTGTTCCCAACCTACAAGATTTTTTAAATTTTGAAGGCCGTCTTCTCCATTATAGTAAGAAGCGCCAAAATAGGCAGCAGGTAGGAGAAACATCAGAAAGATGAATAGACGAGCAAATCCGGTAACTTTATATTTTCTAGACATGATGATTGTTTTGTACAAATATAGGGGAAATGTCAGGCCATGCTCGCATTCTTCTACCGAAGCTAGTTTTTCATGGATGAATTTCATTCCGTAGATGAATCCTTCCATTCCTACTTCAAGTTTAGGCAATTAGCAAACAGAAGCGAAATGCCTGGCTGAAAAGACAGGGAAAAGAGACTGCTAACGTGCACCTTACTGCCCTATATCTAGCCAATCTGTCCTCTGCCATCTGGCCTCTTAATGTCTACTTAGTAAGGCCTCCGATCAATTGAATCAACTGCGTTTCTGTACTTTTTAGGTTAAAAATAGCGGTGAGTTTAGATTGACTGGCATTGATAAAATTAAGTTGGATCACCCGATAATCGAAGGAGTTGATTAGGCCGCCCCGGAAACGTTCTTCGGCAATACCTAGGTTTTGTCGAGAGTTATTCACCAATTCATCCGTCACTTTTACCAAATTCTTTTGGGTATTGTAAGTGGCGTATGTCGTCTCCAATTGAGCATTCAGCTGTCGCTTTAAATCTTCAATATCCAATTGAGCCATCATTTCATCAATTTTGGCGGTTTCGATATTTCGTTTCCGAACACCACCATCAAATAGGGTATAGGTACCCACCAGGTTGGCAAAGCCCGTCAACGTTCGAGCTGCCACATTAGGGATGGCATCAGAAGTAGGCGCCTGGCCAGGTGCGAAGCTTCTAAAGGTCTGTTTTCCTGTGGTATAATTTACATCGTAAGTAAGACCTGATCGTAAACTCAGCGTCGGCTGAAGCGTGGAGTTCTGAATTTGTGTACCAATATTGGTCAATTCACGATTAACGAAAAGTAGTTGTAAGTTTTTGTTATTGGCCAACATTTTTTGCTTGAGATCTGTCAGCTCGTAATCAGGGGCGTCGTCGATTAGTATATCTGTCAACTGATAAGAGGTAGTCAAATCATCCTCTCCCATCGCTCTCTTTAATTCGCGCATCGCATTTTCATAATTATTGACCTGATTCATATAACTAATCGAATCATTCAGATAAGCATCCTGACTCTGCAGTAGCTCAAAGGTCCCCGCTTGCCCGAAATCCTGCCGAATCTTATCGTAGGCAATTCTTTCCCGCGATACAGCCAAGACTTCATCTAATACTTTCAGCTGTTCTGCCTGGATCAAGGCGGCGTAATAAGCCAAGATGATTTGCTGTAGATTATTTTCTACTGCGATCTGCAAGTTGGCTTCGTTCAGGCGAACTTGTTCGGAGAGCTGTTTTTTAGTCAGCTTCACCCGGTGGCCGTTAAATAAAGTCCAGTTTAGATCCACACCTGGCGTGAAAACAGTCGTGATGGCATCTTGACGAATCAAAAAACTAGCTGGATTATTAGTATTTCTGTAGGTATTATTAGAGGTGACCGTAAAATTGATCGTGGGATAGCGCCCAGCGACTGCCCAATCATCTTGTATTTGCGCCTGCTCTATCGATTTTTCAGCGATCTGGATTTGATAGTTATTGGCTAATCCTTTGGAAATGGCTTGTGAAATACTGATGGGTTCTTGTGCCCAGGTAGTTAACGACACAAATAAGGCAATAAAAAGAGGAAGATGCTTGATCGACATATCTAGATAAATTTCTTTTCAAAAACAAAACGCTTCAGGTAAAAGTTGTAAAAGAATACAACCCCTGTCGCAATTAATTTGGCCACGTAATCATTTTCGTAAAACCATTGAATCTGTGTGAGCCCCACAAAAATCCCAGTACTTAGTGTCATGCCACCAAGGGAAACTAGCATGGCCAAAAGAAAAGCGGTACGCACAGATCGCTTTAGATCAAAAATGAAACGCTTTTGCAAGAGGAAGTTAAAAACCATCCCACAGGCATACGATACTATATGAGCATAGGTTCCGGTGAAGCCCTGGTATTTTAAGATCCCAAAGACTACATACTCCAATAAGGTGGCGATAGCACTGGTCGTAGCATACTTGGCCTTCAAAAGGAATAGTTGTACGATTTTATGCTCCCAGAAACCCTTCATGTCTTAATTTTTCGCCCGCTCAGCTCTGAAAAAATCTCGTACCTCCAGCCAATTGTTAAGCCTCGTAAACTCAGTTTCATCCACATTATGTGAGGCGGTAAAGAGTAGGCCTTTGCCTTGAAAGCTTCTTAAGTTGCTGGCATGATCATCAATCATGTAGTCGGCTCTAATGATGCTCTTATCTCCGCAGAAAACAATATTCTTCCAGTTGATAAACGGGAAAAATTCATGCATCCAGTCATATTTATCCTCGAAACAATTTCGAAATTCCATGGCCGCAGTCGTGATAAAAACATCATAGTGCTGTATAAGTTCTTGGACTACTTCTTGGCTATCAGCAATGACCGGTAGGTCGCGAAAAAAGCCCTTCTCAAAAAGAAACTCCCTGATGTATCGTGCTCCCTCAAAGTAGTATACTTTTTTACCGTATAAGTCTTCTTTAGTCAGTCGTTTTCCAAATTCACGCTCATAGAGTTGAATGAATTTGGGTTGTATATCGGCAATAACCTCGTCCATGTCCAAGGCAATTCTCTGTTTCATAGCCACCTGAAATTGTATTTGAGTTTGAAAGAAGTGCCAAAAGTACCAAAGTTTTAGCAGTCTATACTGCACCAGTACAGGAGAAGATCAAAAAAAAAGAGAAAAGACGGATCAAATGGATCGAGCGCCGAGGGGAGGGGAAAAGAACCTTCAATAAGAATCTAAATAGGAGGTCATATAGCTTAGATGACCCAAGGGGAGGAGGGATGGAGAACCGTTTTTAATTGAGCGAAAACTGCAGGGCCAAGCTGGCCGTATTATGGAACATCAACTCAGAGATATCTGGTGTCATAAAGACAGACAAAGGAAGTTGTTCGATTATTTCTAATATCTCAAATTCAGTTTGTCCTACGGCAATCATCCATAGCTTAGATCGATCGAGTGCTAAGGAATAGGATTGTACATTGCCTTGATCCATTAGCTCATTCAAAACATATCGCTGCTTGGGAATGAGCGCCATAAACTCTTCGGTAAACACCGAGGGCAGGTCAAATTCAATCATGAAAGCTTTTCTCATAATAAATGCTTTTGTGGTAATTGATCCCGTTAGGAATCTATTATAAATATAATGTCTTTTGAGGAATAATAGTTCATCACTGGGGATATTTAGGATTTCTACAACATTTACAGGGGGAGATTCGTAAAAACTATTCGCAGACTAGTGACGGAAAAGAAGCCGCTAATAAGGGTGCAGGCACGGTTTTTGCCACAAGGAGGCTATTAGTAGTACTAAAGTATTGTTAATTTTTAATCAAAAAAGTGAAAAAACACACTTTCTTGCGTCATAAAGAGGCAGTGAATAAAATTTAACTTTATTTTCACGCGTTAAAACTGACAAATACAGCGGCTTAGAACAGCTATTGAAAATACTGGACTGATCCGCGAATCGTCCGCTTAGAATAAAAGTCAAACTTATGAGAAGATCACTCCCTATTTTAATCGCCTTATTGTGCCTTTCTATTATTGGTTATAGCCAAAAGTTCTACACGGTACATGTAGGTACTTTCGTTAATGCCAAATCTGCGGATTTTGATCCTATTCGCAAACTTGGCTTCGTTCATTCCTACCCTATGGATGGAGATTTAACTCAGGTATTTCTGGGTGGATATGACGACAAAGCCAAAGCACAGAAGATCGCAAATGATCTTAAGGTACTAGACTACAATGCGTATGTCATGGAACGAGACCTGAAACAAGGCCGCACCGTGACGATCGTTCAGATAGCCACTAGGAATCTAAATAAAAACATAGATTGGCCTAAATTTGAATCCTTTGGTCAGCTTTATGCGATAGTAGGGGATGATAAGGTCAAAATAGCTACAGGGATCTATAACAATGTAGGAGAAGCCAAATCCGATCTCGCAGCCATTAAAAAGGCGGGTTTCAAGGATGCTTTTGTAAAGAAAGTTAATGATGTACTATTGGTGAAGTTATCGGCTTTTGAAACCAGGCTAAAAAAACCTTTGATCCCATTGGCGATCAATAAGCAAAGTGCTAATAAGCAGCGAGCTACTAAGTCGCCTACGCCCCAAAATACAATTCCCTCTACCATTCCAAGAACCTATAGTAACCTTCCCAGTACTTACAACAACCCGCAGGTAACGGCGCGCTCACCGGAGGCTAATCTCCGGCCGAAAGCAACAGCTGCCAGTATGCCCACAATTAGAGGGAAAGTGAAAAGAGGATCTGTACTAGAATTACAGAAAGTGCTCAAGCAGGAGCGTTTCTATACGAGTAGCTTGGATGGTTATTATGGAAAAGGCACATCAGCGGCTTACGATCGCGCCAAAGATGGAAACCAACAGCTCCAAAAGTATGCCTTACTCTCCGAGCACTTTGCTACCACAAAACCGCAAGAGGGAGATGCGCTTCAAGTATCTATTAATAATCTGTTGGATGATCCCAGCACTATTTATACGCTAGAGCGATCTAAAGAACCGGTAGCTCAGGCTTACCGAGCTTATTTATTATTCAGAAGATTAGGACCTGGTGCGGAAGTAAATGGCCTAATGAATACGGCGATTAGAGCCGCTTACGAAGGGAAACGCTTGGGCAATCAGCCTCCTTTTGATTACCGAGCGACTTATGCTTACGAAGACTTGAACCAACTTATCTTGCATATCCACTTTATTCATGCTGCGCCCGATAATGACTATGGTGCTCCTTGTTGGTTAGCTGAGATACATCCACGAGAAACGGCCATAGCCCATACCGCTTTTGCCAATTATGCGGCTGGCACTTTAAAATTAGCCGCCTGCGATCAGTTCCTCAGTTGGGAAGAAATTCGCACCATGGAATCCATTGTTGAGGACTTGGATGCAAGGAAAAGCAAAGATAAGGCTTTAGCCAACGCAGCTGCTTCTCGAAGAGCGCAATTATTCATGGCTCCATTGCCTTTGGATAAGCGATCTGTAGCTGAATTAGAGAGCTGGAATCGAAGCCTTTGGCAAGGACTTAATGCCTGGTCAGCGGCAGATCCTTTACATAAGGATATCGTAACCGCACTTAAGATTAGCTATTTCCAGTCGCAAGTTCGCTTAGAGGATTACTTTATGGACCAAGGTTTTAAGGTGGGAGATGCGAAAGGCTTGGCACTGGCTACCTTGGAAAGCTTGGTGGGATATCATTTACAGCGGTTTATCTAACTGCAAACTAGACTTCAGAAGTTTCCTCGGATATGACTGGGAAAACTTCTGAAGTCTTGCTTCTTCCTGCATCAAAATCCCTTGGACTTCAAGACTTACAACCTTCTGGCCTTAGACCTGCTACCTCACCGCTTCAAAAGACATATCAAATTTGCATTCGATGGTGACTGGTGTAAAATCATTCATCAAAAAGACGACCTCTACTCGGTAGTTCTTGTCACTCAACAAAGATTTGAAGTTGCGTAGGGACGGCAAGAGTTCGATGTCTCTATACGATCGATTTCGCATATTATCGAGGTAGAAGGCTTCATCAAAGGCATCGCATTCGACGATCCCTGCCGGACAAATCCTGACGGATACCCCGTCCAGAAAATCAAAGGCCGTATTATTCAAGGAACTAATGACTGCACTGTATGGACTGATGGCAGTGATGACTGAAGTATCTGTATTGTTCTCCTGTAAATAAAGATCAATATTAGTCGACTCATTGTTGAAGGCGAAAGATGGAGCTGAAAACGGAGAGATACCACTCGGGAGGGTGAAAATGAAATTGGGGTATAACATCTGAAATATACGTTCTCCACTCTCTCTTTTACAACCCACGTACAACAGACCCACCAACAATAAAATCCCTAACTTTTTCATAGCTTACGAATAAGGCATCTAACAAAAGGCGGCCATTTGTTGCTTGCCACTTTAGTGCAAAATGCCAGATGAAGTAATCAAAATTTCTTGCTATAAATAGAAACGTAATAACGGCGCAAAATTATCTGAATCTTTTAACAATGGGCTTTTTTTAACGAATAGATATTGTATTTTGTACGATAAAGGTTAGATAACCATCAGCAAATTGAAAAAAATATACAATGGGTGAACAACGAGTGATTATTGCCACTGATCAGAAGGTAATGCAACGCTTTGTTAAGAATTTACTTCGAGATGTCCAGGCTTTAGAATATATGCTGGAACAGGAATGGTTTGAAGATGATGTCGTCCGGATAGGGGCTGAGCAAGAAATGTGTCTGGTGGATAATAAAACGTACAAGCCTGCGACGATAGCTACCGATGTGTTGAGTAAAACAAAGAAATGGCCTTGGCTAGAATCTGAATTGGCTAAGTTCAATTTGGAAACGAATATGATCCCACGAGTTTTTAAGGAGACTTGCCTGAGCGATATGGAGAAAGAAGTAAGTGGATACCTTACTAAGCTTCGGAAAAAGTTGGGTGACTTTGATGCTCAACTGATCCTCACCGGTATTCTGCCGACACTCCGTAAGTTTGATTTAGATATGGAGAACCTCACTCCAAAGGAAAGATACAAGGCCTTGATGGAGGCGATAAATAGTCAGTTGATTGGGAATTCTTATGAACTTCGATTGATGGGAATTGATGAGATATTGGTAAAGCATGATTCCCCATTGCTAGAGGCCTGTAATACTAGTTTTCAAGTGCATTTACAGGTGTCGCCGCAGCAATTTGTGCCCTATTACAACATTGCGCAGACTTTAGCTGCTCCTTGTATGGCCATGGCTGCCAACTCACCTATCTTATTCGGGAAGCGACTTTGGCACGAGACGCGTATAGCACTTTTTCAGCAGGCACTAGATATTCGGACTACCCATGATCATATGCGAGAACGAGCCCCAAGGGTAAGTTTTGGCTCAGGTTGGCTGGAAAACTCTATCATGGAAATCTACAAAGAAGATATCGCTCGATTTAGAGTGCTGTTGAGCGCTGAGATAGAAGAAGATTCTCTAGGCTTGATAGAAGAAGGAAAAGTACCCAAATTACGGGCTTTGCAAGTGCACAACTCTACTGTTTATCGCTGGAATCGTCCTTGTTATGGTATTAGCGATACGGGTAAGCCGCATTTGAGAATAGAGAACAGGGTACTACCAGCCGGGCCTACGGTTGTGGATGAAATAGCCAATGCTGCCTTTTGGTTAGGGGCTGTGGTGGGTATGGGCTTAACCCTGTCTCTTATACACATCTGACGCTGCCGACGAAGAG
>CAJXUM010000211.1 GCA_913060855.1 uncultured Lewinella sp.
GAGATCAGCCTCGGTCTCGTGGGCTCGGAGATGTGTATAAGAGACAGGAAGTAAGCATTGCCTAAGTTGTGATAGGCATTGGATTTTAACACGGGGTCAGAGGCTTTCTCAGCCGCATCTAAGTAATACTCGCCTGCTCGATCAAAACGATCTTTCTGTTTGTAAATCGAATTGCCCAAATTATAACTTCCTTTAGAAGAGGGCTTTTTCTCCAAAGCTTTCCGATAATCCTCTTCCGCTTTATTGAAATTTTCTTCTTGATAACTTTTATCTCCACTGCGAAGAAGACGGTGCTGCGATTGTGCTTGCACAAAAAGACTAAATCCCAAACAGATAATTATGAAAGCTATTTTACGCATGGACTTCTGATTTCTAAACAAAACGATTTGCGACTAGATGTCAAGCAAATCACTTCATTCAATTTAGTTTTTACGAATTTCGATACTATCTTTCTTGTTCCGGTTCTTCCTACGGTGAATTTGATGCTCAAACTCAAGCGCTAAACAAATCCTTATCTCCCAAGTAACGATTTTTTCGATAAGACAATACAAACTCGGCGATTAAGAGTAATAATCCTAGGCCAATGAAATATTGGAAATAACTCTCGTATTCAGTAAAAGAGCGCAATTCTAATTCGCGCTTTTCTATTGCATCAATTCTTGTTTTTAAGGCCTTCATCACATCATCAGAACCCGCTAATAGATTAAAGTAGTCTCCTCCTCCAGCCGAAGCTATCTCACGCAACATTTCTTCATTGAGCTGAGATTTGACTGGATTGCCGGTATTGTCCCGTAAGTAATCTTGTCGCCCTCCTTGATTGACCGGAATAAAGCTGCCTTGGGAGTCTCCTACGCCTATCGTAAATGTGAGTAAGCCATTTTCTTTGGCGCGGGCTGCATTGGCGACAGCCTCTCCATCGTGGTCCTCTCCATCAGATATGATGATTAGGGCTTTATGTTTTTGGTTTTCTTCTGGAAAAGACTGCTCTGCCAATGCTACGGCTTCTCCAATGGCGGTTCCCTGTGAAGGAGCCATCCCTGGATTGGCAGTTGTAACAAACATATGCGCAAAGGCATAGTCTGTAGTCAGTGGTACTTGTAGGTAAGCATTGCAGGCAAATAATATCAGCCCCAGGTTTTCTCCCTTGAGTTGGCCGACTAGGTTTTGAGCAAATCGTTTAGAGCGATCTAATCGACTAGGCGAAATATCCTGCGCCAGCATACTACGCGAAACATCTAGGGCGATAAACACATCGATTCCCTTTCGCTTCACTTTTTCCATCTTACTACCCCACTGTGGATTAGCCCAGCCGATAATCAGAAGACTTAGTGTGGACAGCAATAAAATAAACTTGACGGTATGTTTATACCGCGACCATTCTGGCATCAATTGCTGGATAAGATCCGGATTGCCAAAACGGTTGAGTGCCCGTTTTCGATAGTACCAGGTCGCTACGAAGAATAGGACTAGAATCGGAATGAAAGCTAGTCCATATAAATACACGCTATGTTCAAATCGAAACATAATTAGCTAATCTTACAAGATGCTTAAGGTATCGCTCGAAGAATAGTATACCTTAGAATAACTTCAAAAAGCAAGAAAACGATGCCCCAAAAGGCAAAATGATAATATTCCTCGCTATATCTTTTAAAACTGGTGACTTCAATTTTGGTTTTTTCCAATTGGTCGATGGAAGCGTAAATCTGTTCCAAACTCTGTTCGTCCACGGCCCGATAGTATCTGCCGCCGGTCATTTCTGCAATTTGTTGTAGTAGCGCTTCATCAATTTCAACGCGGACCAATCCGAGGACATATTTCCCATCACTTCTTCTACTGACAGGTGCACGTGTCTCCCCTATGCTACCGACCCCAATTGTATAGACTTTGATGCCATATTCTTTGGCAATTTTGGCGGCTAGCATGGGCGATTGATAGCCAGTATTATTCACTCCATCTGTCAATAGAATGACGACTTTACTTTTCGTTTCGCTTTCCTTCAGGCGATTGACAGCGGTGGCTAATCCCATTCCGATGGCCGTTCCATCCTCCAGTATACCACATTCCAATTTACTCAAAAATTCATTGAGGACTAGGTGATCGGTAGTGAGCGGACATTGTGTAAAAGCTTCGCCCGCAAATACAACCAGACCAATACGATCATATTGCCGTTGGCCTACAAAATCAGCGGCTACTCGCTTACTGACCTCTAGTCGATTGGGTTGAAAGTCCTGGGCTAGCATACTACTGGACAAGTCCATGGCCAAGCTAATATCAATCCCCTCCGCTACAATTTCCTCTTCCTTGAGTACCCTTTGTGGGCGAGCCAAGGCGATGACTAAGGCGATGAAGGATAAGATGCGTAAAATGGGGAGCAGTGACCGTAGGCGACCCCGTAGAGACTGGACATTATTCAAGCCTTCCAATGTCGACATGCGCATTGGGGCGTAACGTTGCTGGTAGTTGCGGAAGTACCACCAACCAATGGCTGGCAATAGCAACAGCAAAGCAAAGAAAATGGGGCTAACGAATGTTATGTTTTCCAATAATCCAAACATACTACTTATTCTATGGCTTCTGCTGTATTGTCAAGTTTGTCTTCTTCCTCGCTTGCTGTACCGTCGTTCTCTTCTTGTTCCTCTTCTTCCACTACGGGTTTGGGTTTTGGCTTTGTTGCTCTAACGAAAGTTTCGAGCTGTTCCAATCCCGCTGCGTGTATTTCTACCGGAGGAATCGCCTTGGCAAATTTCACCAAGTCGGCCGTATGCAATATCTTACTCAATTCTTCTTGCCAATTATCTTCAATGTCTAACTGTTTCAAATCAGCTACAATCTCATCAGAAGTAGATTCCAGGGCTTTAATATGGAATCGTTCTTCCAGGTATTCTCTCAGAATAAAAGTTAATTCACTTTGGTATTCCTTGATTTTATTTTGCTGCCATAATTTTGCTTCCCTAAGTTGGCTAATCTTTTCAATGGCTATCTCAAATGGAGGCCGTTTGATGATTACCGGCTCCGAGGTTTCCTTGCGTTGTCGGCGCCTGTAGATGAAATAGCCTAATAGCGCTATGAAACCGACTACTGCCATTCCAATAATGACATTTAAGTAATCCTCTATGGTTTTGGCTTCATTTACTATCCCTTTTATGGGCTGTAATTGAACGGTGTCCTGACTTATGGGATAGGGGTTGACAATGAGTAGGAGAGAATTAGTATTGGCGGTCTGAGGTTGTTCTCCACGAAGAAAGCGTACCGGGATCTGCGGAATCATATACTGCCCCGAATCAAAAGAAGTAATCAGAAGCGTCTGATGAAGCAAGGTGCCACTTTCTGCTGGTACGGTATCTATCGGATAAACCTTGAGCAATTCTATGCCTTCGGTTTTTTCTATTACCGATAAATCAGCTACTTCCATGGTCATCCCAGCAGGAAAGCTGAAGTCCAACTCCATTCTTACCTGGTCTCCAATAAGGATTTCATTAGGATTCAGGGTCGCACTGACAGATTGTGCGAAGCCAGTTTTTGCTAGCAGGAAGAATACCGCTAAGCAAGCGAATCTAATAAAGTATTCAAGCCGCCATCCTTCTTCCCCTATTGTGCGTAGTTTCAAACGTCCATTCATATCAGTGACTCCGTTTTTTAAAAAACTTTAGGAGTGCATTTACATAAGACTCATTGGTTCGAATACTGACAGCATCGGCACCACTCTTAAGGAAGGCCGAGCGAAAGTATTGATAGTGTTCTGTATACCAGTTGGCATATTGATTGCGAATCCGTGCTGATGAAGTGTCAATCCAGCGCATCGCGCCCGTTTCGGCGTCGGCAGCTCGGAGCAAGCCCACATTGGGGAGAGCTTCCTCCCTTGGGTCTACCATATGTATGCCTACAATATCATGTCTTCTGGAAGCAATTCGAAGAGCCGATTCATAGCCTTTAGTCATGAAGTCGGATAACAAAAAGCAGATACTCCGCTTTTTGATTACATTATTAAGATATTGAAGCGTCGTTTCAATATTAGTTCCTTGGTGTTCGGGTTCGAAATTGATCAACTCTCTAATAATGCGGAGAATATGCTGCTTTCCCTTTTTTGGGGGAATAAATTTCTCGACCTGATCCGAAAAGAAAATAACGCCTACCTTATCATTGTTATTAATGGCCGAAAAAGCTAAAACAGCGCAGATTTCGGTCAAAATCTCATTCTTCAATTGATTGACAGTACCGAAAAAAGAAGAGCGACTAACATCGATGAGTAATACCACGGTCAATTCTCGTTCTTCTTCAAACACCTTTACATAGGGGTCTCCCGTTCGTGCTGTCACATTCCAATCAATATTACGAACATCATCTCCAAACTGGTAATTTCTTACCTCACTAAAAGACATACCACGCCCCTTGAAGGCACTGTGATACTCTCCCGAAAAGATATGTCGACTCAAGCCTTTCGTCTTGATCTCAATCTTCCTGACCTTTTTTAGTAATTCACTCGTTTCCACTTTTTACAATTTCGATAGGTTACTTCAACTCCTAACTCTTTTACAACTCATCCACATAGCTACGTGGGCTAAGGTACTTCTATCGTATCGAGGATCTTATTGATAATATCTTCTTGCGTTACATTTTCTGCCTCTGCTTCATAAGTCAAGCCGATACGGTGGCGCATCACGTCATGACAAATTTGGCGGACATCCTCCGGTATGACATAACCTCTCCTTTTTAGAAAAGCGTAAGCTTTGGCTGATTTGGCCAAGGCGATACTTGCCCGAGGAGATCCACCATAATTGATCAGTGCTTGTAGACTACTGAGGTTATAATCACCTGGATTACGGGTAGAGAAGACGATATCAAGGATATACTGCTCTATCTTTTCATCCATATAGACCTTATTGACGGACTCTCTTGCTTTCAGGATAGAAGCGGGACTGACTACGGGATTAATGGTTGGAAAACCGCCTGGCTGCATATTACGACGGATAATCTCTCGCTCATCGTCTTTGGTAGGGTAGGTGATTTTTACTTTTAGCATAAATCGATCTACCTGTGCTTCGGGAAGAGGGTAAGTACCTTCCTGTTCGATTGGATTTTGGGTAGCCAATACCAAGAACGGCTCTTCCAATTTATAGGTCTCTCCACCGATGGTTACTTGTCGCTCCTGCATCGCTTCCAGCAAAGCACTCTGTACTTTGGCAGGAGCCCGGTTAATCTCATCCGCTAATATGAAATTGGCAAAAATCGGCCCTTTCCGAACGGTAAATTCGTTCTTATTAGGGTTATAAATCATCGTACCAATAATATCGGCAGGGAGAAGATCGGGCGTAAATTGGATCCGATTGAATTTGGCATCTACTGCTGTCGAAAGCGTATTAATCGCCAAGGTTTTGGCTAAACCAGGTAGTCCTTCCAATAAAACATGTCCTTTTGTCAGGAGGCCGAGCATCAATCTTTCGATCATGTGATGCTGACCTACAATAACTTTTGCAGTTTCTGCATTTAATTGTTCAACGAAAGCACTGTCAATATAGATTTGTTGGTTAAGCGCTTCAATATCTACTGATTGCATAGTTCTCTTGGGTTTACATGCCCACGGGGAGTCGTAATGATAGCATAACTCCCTGCTAAAAACAGGTTATTTATCAAAAAGGCCTGATATTACAAAAAAAGCTGTACTTAAAGGCCCACAAATTTGCTATTTTTTTCTAAAAATGCCTAAAGTTCGACGGATCAATGAATCTGCTTTAAGATCGATTTAAAACTTCTTAACTAAACCTTAACAGTTATGACAAATCGCCTGGCATTAGTCCTTATTACACTATTTATATCAATAGGTTCAATATTAGAGGCGCAAGATGCTCAAGTTACCGCAATGGAAAACTTGCAATTGCTACGAGAGGAGGTTTTGATTGTTCGTATTCCTTCCTATCAAAAGAAATTGGATACGTTGGCTCAGCGTGCCGAAAACCCAAGGGCAACTAATGAAGCACGTGAGCGAGCTCGAAGTCAATGGGAAACGGTAAATGAAGAGACGAAAGCAGAAGCCTTGATGATTCAATCTGCCTTTTCCAACCATTTCGACTTTACCAAAGTGCTGTTTATGTATGACAAGGATAGTGATCGTCTAGTAAAAGGAGAACGGACGGGCTTTTTTCTGGACAAAAACCTTAAGCCTTCTACTACTGTTTTAAATACAGCTTCTTTTTTTATACTTGACATCGGCTACACCGACCCTTCAAATTCTGCGCGGACCTACGCCTTTATTATCAAAGGGCAGGATTTCAAGGCACTATTGTCACCTTTCCCCTATGCACAAAGAATCAATACAACTGGCCTTATTTTTGATCAGCTATCGGGTAAGAATACGATGCAAAAATATATAAAGAAAGCTGTCATTCGACTGAATAAGAAATTATATCGCGCTAAGAATAAGGGAGCGAAGTTGTAAGATAGATAGTCCCTAATAATCAAGTGTATCTATGACATGGAAAAGAATATTTAGTTGGAGTGTATTACTTGTTTGGATATCCTTTGGTCTCCAGGCTCAGACCTACACGACCCAAAAACAACTAAAAAAGAAGCAGCAGAAATTGTTTGATCGAGCAGAGTCCGCTGCCAGAGCCGAGCAGTTTGAAGTCTCGGTGGAGATGTTGAATAAATTATTGCTAGACGTACCCGACTTTGCCGATGGCTATTACCTACGTGCTGGTGTGAAATTCGAATTGAGACAAAGAGCTGAGGCAGAAGCGGATTTTGAGCAACTTCTTCAAATAGCTCCCTCTTATAATATCAGAGCAATTTTTCGTTTAGCGAGAACTGAATTGGTGCTAGGGAAGTATACGGAGGCCGCCGAGCATTTTGAGGCCTATTTGGCTAAAAACCCTAAAAGTGAAGTACGGCAAAAGCTGGCCAAGAAGCTGTTGGACGATGCTACCTTTGCCGCTAAGGCAGTAGCTAATCCCGTTCCTTTTGAACCCAAGAGTTTAGGCCCCAATATCAATACAGATCGGCAAGAATACCTTCCTTCTTTTACAGCGGATGGAGATTATCTAGTCTATACGACTCGAATCAATGGCCAAGAAGATTTCTTTTTTAGTCAAAGAAAGGATGATGAGTGGGAAGTAGGTAGGCCAATGCAACAGCTGAATACTCCCTTGAATGAGGGAGCGCAGAGTATTTCAGCTGATGGGCGACTATTGGTTTTTACCTCTTGTGCGAGTGGTATGTCGGGCGGTAGCTGCGATTTATATTATGCTGTCTATAAAAATAATACTTGGACTCGACCGGAGCGTATTCCAGGGTTGATCAATACAAAATATTGGGAGTCTCAGCCATCTCTATCGGCGGATGGTAAGACGCTTTATTTTGCGAGCGATCGTCCGGGCGGATTAGGTCGAAGGGATATCTGGAAAAGCCAGCAAAAAGCAGATGGCCAATGGGGGAAACCGGTTAATCTAGGTCCCACGATAAATACACCCGAACAGGATCAATGCCCCTTTTTGCACCCAGATGGAGAAACCTTATACTTTTGCTCTGATGGGTGGCCGGGAATGGGGGGAAATGATCTATTCTTTTCTCGGAAGGGGGATGGTAAATGGGCCAAGCCGATCAACCTCGGTTATCCTATCAACACCGTCGCCAATGAAGGGACATTAGTGGTGAGTCTGGATGGCCAAACTGCTTATTTTGCGACGGATAAGAATACGATAGCTACCCGAAATAATCAGACATCTTCTCAATTGCTCGTCAATAATGATATCTATAGTTTTTCCTTGCATAAAGCTGCGCAGCCCCTACCTGTTACCTATGTAAAAGGGACGGTTGTTGACAGCCGCAACAAAGAAAAATTAACAGCCGATATCGTTATTTTTGACCTGACTACTGGGCAAGAGCATACGCGTATTACCACGAATAAGGCAGGGGAGTTTCTGGCTACACTACCCCAGGGAAAAGACTACGCCCTAAATATCTCCAAGAAAGGCTATCTGTTTTTCTCTGAAAATTTTGCCTTAGAGGAAAGTAACACCTTGGAAAAACCGTATTTGCTGAAAATTGGATTAGAACGCTTCGTAGAGATCAAACCGGAAGCTCGCCCGCCCAAACCTATCGTTCTACGGAATATCTTCTTCGAATTCGGCTCTGCTAACTTACTCAGTAGTTCACAAAATGAGTTAGAAAAACTCTACCAGTTACTGCAATCAGAAAAAGCCCTTAGGATTCAGGTTAACGGTCATACCGATGATGTAGGGGGAGAAGAGAGTAATTTGACCTTGTCAGAGAATCGGGCAAAAGCAGTTTACCAATGGCTGATTACTAAGGGAATTGATGAAACCCGGTTGGCTTATAAGGGCTATGGAGAAAGTGAACCCTTAGATAATAATGCTGTCTCTTATACACATCTGACGCTGCCGACGAAGAGGATAGTGTA
>CAJXUM010000212.1 GCA_913060855.1 uncultured Lewinella sp.
CGAGATCAGCCTCGGTCTCGTGGGCTCGGAGATGTGTATAAGAGACAGTCGATGGAGTGCTTCAACAGGTTTTGTCCATAAGAAGAACGGAAACGCATACGACCTACCATTTTCACTAGGTAAGCATCCAATCCGTGTAAGTCCAATTCGATAACGGTTCGCTCTCCAATTTCCACAATCTGCTCTGTCAATTGCTTTCTAGTCTTGGCCACTACCTCTTCAATACGAGCTGGGTGAATACGACCATCAGCTACTAAGCGCTTAAGGGATAGTCGACATACCTCTCGACGGATAGGATCAAAACTGGAAATGACAATCGCTTCTGGCGTATCATCTACTACAATTTCAGCGCCGGTGGCTGCTTCGAGTGCTCTAATGTTTCGCCCTTCACGGCCAATGATTTGTCCTTTCAAGTCATCAGACTCCAAATTGAAAACAGATACAGTATTTTCGATTGTATATTCAGCACACATTCTTTGAATACTCTGAATAACAATTTTCTTCGCTTCTTTATTCGCAGTTACTTTAGCTTGTTGAATGGTCTCTTTGACGATCGACATCGCATCTGTTTCTGCTTTTGCTTTTACGGCTTCTAGTAATTGTTCTTTCGCCTCTTGCTCCGATAATTTGGCTACCGTTTCTAATGCCTTGATGTGTTTTTCATTGGCATTGTCCAACTCTTCTTTTTTCTTCGCTACAATTTTCAATTGCGTATCGAGGTTTTCTCTGATTCGCTTGATGTCTGCTTCTCGTTGTTCGATCTCTTGACGTAAGTTCTCCAAGCCCTTCTCTGCAGCCTTTACCTCGTCTAATTTGGGTTTGATACTAGCCTCTTGCGCTCGCACCTCCATCTCTCGCTCCTTCATCGCCACAACATGCTGCCCTTTACTCGCCTCAAAATCGATCTTCAGTCGAGCAAACCTTTCTTTCGCTTCTGCTATCTTCTTTTGCTTTATCTTTTCGTTACTGATCTCTGCTTTAGCAACCAAGTTCTCTGCCTTAGACTTTGCATCATTCAAGATTCGGTCGGAAGAGATCCGGGCCTCCTTGATTTGCTGATCAGCCTTGACATTCATTTCATCTACCCTGGACTGCTGTGCTTTTTTTCCAAATATATTAACGATCACATATCCTATAATAGCACCTACGACAAGGCCTATTATTAATCCAAGTCCTATATCCATCTGTCATTCAATTTATATGGTGATATAATTATTTTCAAATTCAGTGCTACCCAAGCAGATGACTGCTCAAGTAATACACTTAGAAAAGAACGTACTTCTTTTCTAAAGACTTAGACAAAACGATGGAAAAATTTAGGATAGCAGTTGATCGAGGAGATTATCCAGCTTGGAAAGTTTATCATCAATACCATTCGAAGGAATAGAAGCTTGACTTTGTTGGGCTTTATGTAAATCGACCGCATAAGTCAAAATCGCCATAGAGAGGCAATCCTGTTTATCTTTATTGGTATAGGTTAACTGAAAACGATTTATTTTTTCGTTAACTTCTTTTACAATTCGCCGAATGGTTGGTTCATCCCCTTCCTTGACCTTGAGGGGGTAGGGGCGGCCTGCAATAAGTACCGTTATCTGTTTGGTTTCTTGCCCACTCATACACCCTAGGGATTATTACTTAACCATTCAATACAATTATCTATTTCTTTAATGTATTGATCCAATTGCTTTTTAAGCTGTTTTGAATGCTCCGACTCGTCCACGTGCTGCGTATCCAACATCCCCTGTGTCTTATCTACTTTATCTTTTAACGTCATCACTGCACCCTTTTGTTTATCCAGGTCAGTCTTTAAACGTTCATTTTCATTTTTGAGGTTGCTGTTTTCTTCATTAAGGCGATCCATCTTTAAGGATAACTGCCTTATTTTCAACTCAATAGTATCAATTTTTTCAGAAACTTGCATGGGATTATGTTTGTGCTTTGGCACCAACTAAATAATGATAGTTTTCTTACCTCTTCTATCCTATTCCTAATAACTCATCTCCAATACGCTCTACTATTCATTAGTAATTCTTCACTATCAATTATTCTTTAAAACCTACCTAATGGTGGCACCTAATTGGGATTGACAAGACTGTATCAATTTTTGCATCACTTTATCCACTTCTTTGTCTACCAATGTCTTCGAAGAATCTTCGAAGATGAAACTCACGGCATAAGATTTTTTGTCTGCACCGAGTTGTTCTTCATTGACATACACGTCAAATAGGTTGATGTCCTTAATCAGTTTTTTACCACTTTTGGCAGCAATTGCTGCAATATCACTAAATTTTACCGAATTATCAACAACCAATGCCAAATCTCTACGCATACCTGGGAACTTATTAAGTTCTTCTACTTTAATCTTCTGCTTGCGCAAAGCCTTGATTATGAGGTCCCAATTAAAATCTGCCTGAAATACCTTATTACGAATTCCTAGTGATTTAGTTACTTGGGTGTTAACTTGTCCGAAGGTCACCAGGGATTGAGGCCCTCGGTGGTATTTGGTCGCATAGTTATACGGAGTCGTATCCAATTCGCTAATTTGATAGCCGGAGATTCCCAATCGATTAAGTACCTGCCCCACAAAAGCCTTAAGGGTAAAATAGCTTACCTCTTGTCCTTCTGTATGAAGCCAACTTTCCGGCTGTCTTTGTCCTGTTATAAGCAAGCTCAAGTGAGTTTGCTCTTTATATTTATCGTCCACCTTACGGTAGCTTCTCCCGAATTCAAATAACTTCAAATCACTCTGCTTCCGATTCTGGTTGTGCAGAATTGCTTCCAAGCCACTAACCAGCATCGTCGGGCGCATGATATCTAAATGTATATTGGAGGTATTATTTACATAAACTAATTCCTCCGCAGGTACATGCGTCAATACATCTTTGTAATAGCGAGATTCGCTCAATGAAAGCGCTTGCATCTCAAAGAAGCCATTTCCAACCAACATATCACTTACCCGGTCTCGTATCAAAATAGGATCGGGTTGGGGAGAGAAAACAACCGCATTGCGAAAATGGGTAGGCAATGGCACATTATTGAAGCCATATATGCGAAGAATCTCTTCGATCACATCGGCAGGACGAGTTACATCCGCCTTATTGGTAGGTACTGCTACGGTGAAGGTAGCCGCGGTTTCTCGCACCAAGGGCATCTCCATAGCCGCCAAAATTTCTTTTACCTTTTCTTTAGAGAGTTCTACTCCGATCAGTCGATTAACATGCTGGTAATTCACCTCTACTTCAGTAGGGGCAATAGGGGTAGGATAAATATCTACGATTTCAGATGCTAATTCTCCATTTCCCAGTTCCTTGATCAATAAAGCTGCTCTTTTCAGTGCTTCCACCGTAATACTAGGATCACTGCCTTTTTCAAACACCTTAGCTGCGTCGGTCCGTAGATTATGTCGCATACTTGAACGACGAATAGATTTAGCATTGAAATGCGCTGCTTCGAGAAAGATATGCTTTGTCGTATCACTTACACCAGAGGTAAGTCCACCAAACACGCCACCAATACACATGCCCTTGGATGCACCATCACAGATCATCAAATCTTCCGCATCGAGGCTGCGTTCGATTTCATCTAGGGATAAGAATTTGCTATCTGCAGGAAGTGTTTTGACAATTATTTTCCGGTCGGTTATCGCGTCTAAATCAAAAGCATGCAAAGGTTGTCCATATTCGTGCAACACAAAATTGGTGATATCAACGATATTATTGATCGGTCGAACATCCACCGCAAGCAAACGCTTCTTCAACCAATCTGGCGATTCCTGTATCGTTACATTTTTGATCGTAATACCAGAATAACGAGGGCAAGCAGCTGTGTTTTCAACGACGACTTCTACGGCCATATCATTGCTATCGATAGCAAAATGACTGGTATCAGGTGTTTTGACTGCTACATCTAATTCTTTGCTAATTTTGAGGGCAGCGGCCAAGTCTTGAGCGACTCCTAGGTGATTGGTTGCATCAGAGCGGTTGGGAGTAAGTCCAATATCATATACCACATCTGTTTCTAGCTGAAAATAGTCCCGAGCTGTCATTCCAACCTTAGTATCCTCCGGCAAAATCATAATACCATCATGGCTTTCGCCTAGGCCCAACTCATCTTCTGCACAGATCATTCCGTAGGAAATCTCTCCTCTAATCTTTCCCTTCTTAATGGTCATCGGGTCCCCTTCTATCGGATGTAGTGTTGTACCCACTGTTGCTACCAAGACTTTTAGTCCTGCCGCGACGTTTGGTGCGCCACATACCACTTGAATGGGGCCGTCCCCTCCAATATCCAATGTGGTTAATGACAACCTATCCGCATTCGGATGCTGGCCACACTCTTGTACAGATGCTACTACCACACCTGCCAAGCCACCGGGCACGCTTTCTACCTCTTCCATACCCTCTACTTCCAAGCCAATTGCCGTCAAAAGCTCGGACAATTCATCGGGGCTCAGGTCAATATCCATGTAATCTTTCAGCCAGTTCAGTGATACTTTCATGCTCTTATTGTATTTGAAAGCGCAAAGATAGATAAATGTATAATAATTACGCCTTTATACAACAAGCTTATTCAGTACTTAAAAAGTTCCCCCAGACTCTCTATACTACCCTAAACGGCTTAGCAAATACATCTACCTTGTCCTTTCCATTTGGCAAATAGGCTTCTATCCGCTTAAATACGAAACTATCTCCTGTTGATAGGCTTTGTAGTAAATCTCGCATCGCCACAGTTAGTTCATTAGAATTTGTTTTCATTGTCGTTCTTTTACCCGATTTGGTGACGACCAAGGTAAAGGTGAAAATCTTAGATCCCTTAGCACAACCTGCTACGGCTAATTCGCATTGCGTGCGGATCATTTTTGGGCTTATTTCGCCGCCCATTTTATCAGCAAAGACCAGATATGCACCGCCGACCGGACTGGAAACAGGACTTGCATTTACCAAAGATTGAGGGCCTACTACCAGGAACATAAATAGTAGAAAAACACTTAGCTTCTTCATGGTCTTAATTTTAGATTGAGGAATAATAGTCGAGTGATTTCTACTAAATGTAACCCGATAAACAAAGCCAAATTCTAAAAGAAGACCAACTACAAGAGGTCGTCTAGAAACGACAAGATTAAGCTCCCTTACAATAGCTCGATTTCTCCGGCAGTCATTTTTGCAATCTTCAACTTCCAATAAAGAGTGACGGAGCCTACATACAAAAGAGCAATAATCCAAAATCCCGGATCAGTAAAAAAAGTGAGATGATTACCTCCTGCTGGCATAATAAATAAGGGAACGGTAATGATGGCATCTAATATCATCGCTATGATAAACATGAAAGTGCCAAGTCTCAGACCATGCGTTTGATAGCCACTCTTATAGTAAATAAATGCGCCTAGTAAGGCACTGGGGATTACAGCCAGAGTCAGCACAATGTTAGCTTGCAATTCGGGGTTTCCCATAAAATCAAAAAGGTAGGATGCGGTATAGGCACTGACTCCAATTGTCCAAACGATTACCGCTGCAAAAAATGCTCGTTTAATATTCATGATCTTGTTTTTTTTGTTTGTACAAAACTAGGAGCAGAACCTGTTTTCAACTGGTTCGAAAAGGATTATGATTTGTTCCAAAAGGATTCTGATATTAGCTTAGATAGAGTTGTCATTGTATATGGCCAAACGACTAGCGTATTTAGTAGGAGTGGACTCCCCTTGTCATTAGACTACCGAAAACAGTCGTTGCTCTACTTTAGCACGTCATTCTAAGATAATTCCGTTATTTAGCTAGATGAAGCGCTATTCTACATCGCATCGCTTAAAACTGCTAGGTCTGCATCTTACGTTCTGGGGACTATATGCTCTATCAGAATACCTTGCCAATGTCATGCATTTGCAGGCAGCTCAATACTATCCCTTTTTGCGATCTACCTTGCTTTCGCTCCCTGCGCTTATTATCGCTTCTTACTTTATGGCTTGGTATGCAGTACCGCACTATTTGAAAACGGATAAATGGCTTCGTTTTCTAGCCTGCGTCATCCTAGTCGGCGTATTTCTATTCTATGCTAGGATAAAATGGTTGGAATTGATCAATTACTTGGAAAACCATCGACATTACAATATACCTCCCAGCAAGGTGGTGAAGAATGTCATTCGAGATTATGCTATCGTAGCCCTGGCTGTTTGTCTTCATATTATCGCCGATTATCGGCGGCAACAAAAGTTGAATGAAGCCCTCATAAAAGCGAAAGCAGAGGCCGAAATAAAGCTACTCAAAGGCCAGTTACATCCTCATTTCTTGTTCAATTCGCTGAATAACATCTACAGCTTAGCCTTAATGAAATCAGATCATACGGCCGATAGTATTTTGATGCTGACCGAGCTACTAGACTATCTCGTATATCGAGCCAATATGGATACCGTATCTCTACAAAAGGAGCTACAGTTGCTGGAAAATTACATTGGTTTGGAAGAACTCAGGCATGGCGACAAGCTGAAAATTAAAATGGAGATTGATGTCGAAGATGCAGAGATGAAGCTAGCTCCTTTGTTATTATTGCCTTTTGCGGAGAACTGTTTCAAACATGGCGGTGTGGGGACAGATGGCTACTTTCGGATAGACATAAAATTATCTGTCACGAGTAGTAATTTGTATTTTCATATCGTCAATAGTCAGAAAGCGCAAAAAGAAGCGCATACTGTACCAGGAGGGATTGGTTTACAGAATATCCGGCAAAGGTTACGGCTCATCTATCCCGACCGCCATCAATTAACAATCGAAAATACCGCTCAAACCTATCGAACTCAGCTATCCATAAACCTGGAATAATATGCAAAAGTACAACGCCTATATATTGGATGACGAACCCTTAGCCATTAAGGTCATTGAACAACATTTGCAGCAATTCCCCTTTATTGAAATATCCGGTACCTCAACGGAACCCTTAGTTGCCTTAGCAGAAGTAAAACGATTACAACCCCATTTACTTTTCCTGGACATACAAATGCCACAACTCACCGGCTTAGACTTTATTAGCGTCGTACAAAACAGTCCAGATGTGGTCATTACTACTGCTTATCGAGAATATGCCGTCCAAGGATTCGATTTAAATGTCCTGGATTACCTCGTCAAACCCATTCCATTCAAACGATTTGCACAAACAATTGATAAGTTTCTCACCGCACGTCAAGCTCATTCCCCTGGAACTCCAGATATAGAATCTGAATCGGCCATCTTTATCAAAGCAGATAGAAAAAATATTCGCTTAGTCCTGGCAGATATTCTTTATATCGAAGGTGTAAAAGATTACGTCAAGATCGTGCTCTCTGATCAAACCTTCTTGACGAAAAGATCAATCGGTCACTTCCTAAATGAACTTCCTCAAGCGGATTTTATTCGAGTCCACAAATCCTTTATTGTCGCCAAAAACAAAATCACGGCTTTCACCGCAAAGGACATAGAAATTGGGAGAAAGGAAATTCCAATAGGTCGATCATTCAAAGCGGATTTCATGCAGGTGATAAAGGCATTGGATTGATCCCCACCATCAGATCTCATTGGCTTTCATAAATGAAACGCATAGCAACTTTGTCATCCTTGATATTTTTTGGATATTGAAGAAGATTGTATATCTGTGACCTAGGAATGATCAAACAAAATATGAAAAACCTACTATTCGGCCTCTTTTCCCTCTTCCTCGCCTTTTCCTGCAGCGACGGGACTACCGCAGAAGATAAGAAGCTCCCTCGTATTGCTATCGCTGGCCTAGCCATCGAATCTAGCACCTTTTCGCCAGCACTGAGCCATGAAGAAGCTTTCCACGCTCGAGTAAAGGACGACGTCTTTTCCTTCTATCCCTTTTTGTCGGCTGACTCCTTGAATCGAAAAAGAGCCGAGTGGATTCCCACCATTAGAGGACATGCACTCCCCGGTGGTATCGTTACCAAAGAAGCGTATGAATCACTCGTCACCAAAACGCTAAACATGCTCAAGGAGAATGGTCCCTATGATGGGCTATTTTTTGATATTCATGGGGCCATGAGCGTCGTAGGCTTGGATGACCCTGAAGGTGATTTCATTATCCGAGTTCGAGAAGTAGTCGGAACGGAAACGCTTATTTCTACTTCCATGGACCTACATGGTAATGTCTCGAAGCGCTTGGCGGAACACACGGACTTGATTACTTGCTATCGCATGGCACCGCACGAAGATGCCTTGGAATCGAAAAAAAGAGCAGTAGATAATTTATTGGATAGGCTAGAAAGTGGCAAGGGGAAGCCCGCTTATAAGGCGTGGATTCCCGTACCGATATTGCTCCCTGGCGAAAAAACAAGTACAAGAATAGAGCCGGCAAAAGGACTCTATGCAAAAATAGATCCACCTGTCTCTTATACACATCTCCGAGCCCACGAGACCGAGGCTGATCTC
>CAJXUM010000213.1 GCA_913060855.1 uncultured Lewinella sp.
GAGATCAGCCTCGGTCTCGTGGGCTCGGAGATGTGTATAAGAGACAGTCATTATTCCTTCCCAATTATCCATTACTACCTCTCCATTATTCATTATCTTTCGGATCAACATTTGTAAACAAAACGAAGACCAATGAAAGAAAACAGGAGATCCTTCATCAAGAAGTCGGCCTTGGCGACCACTGGTATCACCCTAGGTGCTACTAGTTTGCCATTTACCGCCAAAAGTTACAATTCCATTATCGGAGCCAATGACCGCATCAACATCAGTGTGATCGGCGTTCGCGGACAAGGCTTTGGCCACTTGCGCCGTTGGTCATCTATGGCTGAAAAGGATAATGTTCACGTAAAAACAATCTGTGACGTAGATGAAAACCTATGGGCGGAACGAGTGAAAGCTGTTTCGGACATCCAGGGTTCTAAACCAGGGACGACTGCTGATATGCGCGAAGTCTTTGCCGACAAGGACATCGATGCCGTATCTATTGCCACGCCCAATCATTGGCATGCCTTGGCGACGATTTGGGGCCTACAAGCAGGCAAGCATGTATATGTGGAAAAACCTTGTTCGCACAATGTATTTGAAGGCCGAAAAATGATCGAGGCCGCACGTAAGTACAACAAGATTGTACAAGTGGGCTTCCAGAACAGATCGATTGAAAACGTCCGTAAGGCCATGCAGTTTTTGCACAATGGTGGAATAGGAGATGTCTATATGGCCAAGGGGCTCTGCTACAAACCACGGGATTCCTTTGGTATTGCCCCGGATTCGGAGCCGCCACAAGGTTTGCACTATGATATGTGGCTAGGGCCAGCACAGTGGAGAGCTTACAATGAGAAAAAAGGTCATTACAACTGGCATTGGCATTGGGCGACCGGTAATGGCGACATTGGTAACCAAGGGCCTCACCAGTATGATATTGCGCGTTGGGGCATGAACAAGGATGAGCATCCAGTAACGGTTCATTCCACTGGGGGCTATTATAAGTTTGGTAAAAATGAATGTAGCCAGGAAACCGCAAACACCCAAACGGCTGTCTACGAATATGCAGATGGTAAAATGTTGCAATTTGAAACCCGTGGATTGTACACAGGAGGAGAAGCTGGATTGGATGTGAAAATTGGCAACTTATTTTATGGCACTGAAGGATGGATGGAAGTGAGAGGCAGTAAATGGAAAACCTATATGGGCCGCAAGAATGAGCCGGGACCAAGTTCTGAAAGTGCAGCAGAAGAAACGGATAAGATCGTCGATTATTTGGCGGCGCCGGGCGGTGGCGGACATTATGCCAATTTCATTGCAGCGATGCGCTCTGGTAAAAAAGAGGACTTGACTTGTGACATCGAGCAAGGGTACTATTCTACAGTTTTACCTTTGTTGGCCAATATTTCCCTACGCACCGGTAAGCAATTGACATTTGACGGTACCAAAGAGAAATTTGTGAAAAACAAAAAAGCAGATAAACTACTCACTCGAAAATACCGCAAACCTTATGTGGTAGATAAAGAGGTGTAGTACTAGTATGGACATTAGTAGGTATTATTAAGAACCTAATGATCTTATTAAAACCTACTGATGTCCTATTACAGGAAGATTTTGCTTCTTTGAGGTAGAGAAGAACTCAAGCGGCAATCTTACTATTATTTTATGTAAAATAACTTCGAAGTCTTACGAGGCCCAACTGAAAACTACCAATAGGAGAACATACCTTATTCTTATACAAACAACAGATAATGAAGATCAACTTAAGCCAATTATTGTTCACTTTATTTGCGTTGGGCTTGTTTGCTTGCCAACCTACAGAGAAGGAAGAGGCCAAGGCCCCTCAACGGCCGAATATCATATTCATGATGTCGGACGATCATGCTTATCAGGCGATTAGTGCCTATTCCAAAGATTTGCTGCAAACGCCGAATATCGATCGCATCGCTACAGATGGGATGCTATTCACCAATGCTTGCGTGACCAATTCGATATGTGCGCCATCCCGCGCCGTTATCTTGACCGGTAAGCACAGTCACTTGAATGGGAAAATAGACAATCGGTTTCCCTTCGATACGACACAAATGACCTTCCCGCAGATCTTGCAAAATGAAGGTTATCAAACGGCCATGTTTGGGAAGCTACACTTTGGCAATAACCCTAAAGGCTTCGATCAATTCAAGATCTTGCCCGGACAAGGCACCTATTATAATCCCGATTTCATTACAAAAAATGAGGGTAAAATTCGAGTAGAAGGCTATACCACCGATTTAATTACAGATATGACCCTGGATTGGATGAAGGAAGAAAGAGATACCACCAAGCCCTTCCTGCTCATGTACCTCCACAAAGCTCCGCACCGAGAATGGCTTCCTGCGGAAAGGCATTACAAAACTTTCACCAAGCGGACTTTCAAAGAGCCAGAAACACTCTTTGACGATTACGAAGGCCGAGGTGCTGCGGCCAAGAATGCTGAGATGAATCTACTCACGCATATGAATTGGGCGGGTGATAGTAAAATTTATCCAGAAGTGATGGATGAATTGGGAATTCCCGAAACAGCTAATTGGGATAAGGGTGCCTTCAAAAGAGAGGTTGGACGACAAAATCCGACTCAAAGAGCCGCTTGGGATGCGGTATATGGTCCCATTAATGAAGAATTCAAGAAGAACTATCCCAATATGTCTAAGGAAGACCTGATGCGATGGCGCTACCAGCGTTACATGCAAGATTACTTGGGTAGTATAGCTGCGGTTGATGAAGGTGTAGGTGAGGTGCTGGATTATTTGGAAGAAAACGGATTGAGTGAAAATACGATCGTGGTTTATACTTCCGATCAAGGATTTTACCTGGGAGAACACGGTTGGTTTGACAAACGATTTATTTACGATGAGTCTTTCAAAACACCCTTATTGGTTAAATGGCCAGGCGTGATTGAGGCGAATACGGTGAATACGCAGATGGTGCAAAACCTCGACTTTGCCCAGACTTTTCTAGATGCTGCAGGTATCACCGCTCCGAGCGATATGCAAGGGGAAAGTTTAGTGCCGCTATTCAAGGGAGAGACAGAGGATTTCCGTGAAGCAGTCTATTATCACTACTATGAATATCCTTCGGTACATATGGTGAAAAGACATTATGGTATCGTCACCGAGGATTATAAGTTGGCTCACTTCTATTATGATGTGGACGAATGGGAACTTTATGACCGGAAGAAAGATGGGAACGAAATGAAGAATGTGTACAACGATCCAGCTTATGCAGAGGTAGTGAAAGAACTGACGGAGAAACTAGCAGCAATGCGTGTGGAATACAAGGATTCGCCAGAACTAGATCAGCAATACATTGACAAATACAACGATTTGAAAAAATAAAGTCGCCAACTACTGGAGTTTCGCCAAGGAGATCATTGGCCTAACTTCAGTAGTTTATGCTAAATAAAATATTCGTCTTTTCCCTTCCTCCTCCCTTCTCCAATTCAAAAATGTATTCATGAAAAAACAATTCTTTACTTTACTACTATTACTCTTTGGTTTGTCACCCATGCTATTTGCGCAGGAAAAACCGCCCTTCACCAGCATGGACGTCTTTGAGTTAGAATGGGTCACCGCCCCGCAGATTTCTCCGGATGGCCAATGGATCGTCTATGGCAGAGGCGGAATGGACATCATGACAGATCGTCGAACCTCACAATTGTGGCTCATCAAGGCCGACGGAAGCGAACACCAAAAGCTGACCAGTTCGGATGTACGAGAATCCAACGCTCACTGGTCACCGGATGGAAAACGTATCGCTTTCACGGCTTCCACAGATCAAGGCTCGGAAGTGTTTATCTATTGGGTGGAGAACCAGAAGGTAGCTCGAATTTCTCAACTGGCAGCTTCGCCTAGTGGCTTGAGTTGGTCTCCCGATGGAAATTGGCTGGCCTTTTCTATGTTTGTAAATGGCACGGAACTTTCCTTGGTCAAACCGCATAAGAAGCCAGCAGGTGCCAAATGGGCGGCTCCACCACGCATCACGACTCGGGTTAAGCATGAAGCAGATGGTTCTGGTTATATGAAGCCAGGGTTTTCGCATTATTTTATCCTACCCACAGCAGGTGGAAGTGCTCGGCAAATCACTTCGGGGGACTATAATCACCGGGGTGCACCAGTATGGACTAAAGATGGTTCGGCTTTGCTGTTTTCGGGTAATAGAAGCGAGGATTGGGAATATGATTTCCGCAATTCAGAAATCTATCAAGTGGGTATTGTAGATGGGAAGATAAAACAACTGACGGACCGGAAAGGGCCGGATCGCGGATTAGCACTTTCCCCAAATGGAAAGACAATCGCCTATACCGGCTATGATGATAAAGTTCAGACCTACCAAATGAATCACCTCTATTTGATGAATGCAGATGGTTCTGGTAAAAAGAAAATAGCGAATCCTTTGGATCGAGCGATCTCAGACTTAGCTTGGGACCAATCGGGTACTGGGCTTTATTTTTCTTATGATGATAAAGGGAATACCAAGATTGGGCATATGGACTTATCGGGCAAGGCTACCCTTGTTACTGGTAATGTGGGCGGAACGGGTGTTGCTCGTCCGTATGGCGGCGGCTCCTACTCGGTTTCAACGACTGGGCAAATTGCCTTCACCCACACCACACCTTACCATCCTTCTGCCCTGGCTATCACGCAAAAAGGTAAAGCCAAGGCCAAAGTCATCACTGATCTAAATAGTGATGTTTTAGGCCAACGCACTTTAGGCAAAGTGGAAGAGTTCTGGTGGAAGTCATCGGTTGATCAATTAGATATCCAGGGCTGGATCGTTTATCCACCGGATTTTGATGCCAGCAAAAAATATCCCTTGCTAATAGAAAACCATGGTGGACCTATTTCCAACTACGGAGATCGTTTCTCACCGGAGATTCAGTTGTATGCAACGGCTGGATTTGTGGTGTTATACCCGAATCCACGAGGAAGTACCAGTTATGGCGAGGCCTTTGGCAATTTGTTATACCACAATTATCCCGGCGACGATTACCATGATGTGATGGATGGGGTAGATGCCATGCTCAAAAAGAACTTCTTGACGGAAGATAGTTTGTTCGTCACAGGAGGAAGCGCCGGCGGAATCATGAGTGCCTGGATGATTGGGAAAAACAATCGCTTCCGCGCAGCGGCCGTGATTAAGCCGGTCATGAACTGGATCAGCAAAACCCTCACGGCAGATAATTACTACGGTTATGCCTACTCCCGCTACCCCGGCCAACCCTGGGAAAACATGGAGACCTACATGAAGTTTTCTCCTATTTCCTTAGTGGGTAATATCGAAACGCCAACATTAGTCATGGTGGGTACTTCGGATCGGCGTACACCCTTATCCGAGGCCAAACAGCTTTATCATGCGCTAAAATTACGCAAGATAGAAACCGCTTTAGTGGAGGTACCCGGTGCGTATCACCTCATCGCCAACCGACCCAGCCAATTGATTACCAAAATTGAGCATATCGTCGCTTGGTTCAACCGGTATCGATAAGGCCGCTATCGCAGGCGTTCCACTGCCGCCACCCCCCTAGTCGCCGTTGCAGGTGTTCCCCACCTGCAACAGCGAGCGCCTAGCACCTACAACACCTAGCACACAACAAAATGAAAAACCTTCCTCAGATTCTACTACTACTTGCCGTAACGCTGCTATGGAGTCCCATCGCTAGCCAGTCGCTGTTTTCCCTAGAATGGGCCGAACTCCCAAATCTTCCGGCTTCCCAAGCTAGCCAAACTCATCCAGGATTAGCAGGCGCATTTGCGGGCGTGCATAATGATGCCCTGATCATTGCAGGCGGCGCCAATTTTCCCGGCAAAACCCCTTGGGACGGCGGCCAAAAGGTGTGGTGGGATAGTATCTATGTGATGGAACGGGAGGGCGAAAATTTGGCGTTTAGTCCCAAAGCATTCACGCTACCGAAAGCCTTGGCCTATGGCGTATCGATTCCCACCGATCGAGGACTACTATGCATCGGAGGGGAAGACTCAAGTACCATTTCAAATACCGTTTTTTTACTAAAATGGGACAAAGAAACCCAACAAATAGCAATAGAAAACCTACCCGACCTGCCGCGTCCGCTTGCCTTCATGGCTGGCACACTTGTTGGACAAAAAGTCTTTGTGTTGGGTGGGAAAGAAAGTAAAACAGGGAATGCAACGAATAATTTTTGGTCGCTTGATCTTTCAAAAGAAAACCTAGTATGGGAAGAGCTAACTCCTTTTCCCGCTCCCCCTCGCTTACTCCCGCTGGCGACCACGCAAAGCAATGGACAAACCGATTGTTTGTACCTGTTCAGTGGCCGTGAGGTAGCAAAGGGACAGAGAACCAACATCTTAAGCGATGCTTTTGAATATAATCCCAAAACAGCGACCTGGGAAACCTTACCCAATATAGAACCGAAGGGCGAACAAGAACGGTCGATTATGGCCGGCACCTGCCTGCCCGCTGGAGCCAATCACATTCTCTTTTTCGGAGGGGCGGACGGGGCGTTATTCCTTCGTTTGGAAGCCTTATCTGATTCCATATCGATCGCCTCCGATACGATTATACGACAGCGATTGGAGCTGGAGCGGAAAGCTATTTTCCAGCAACACCCCGGCTTTAGTAAAGAAATTTTGAGTTATCACACCATTACCCAATCTTGGGCGAAAATGGGCGAATTGCCCTTCACTAGTCCTGTAACCACTACGGCTATAAAATGGGGAGATCGCTTTATTTTACCAAGCGGAGAGGTTCGACCGGGTATTCGTACGCCCCAGATTTGGCAAGCGCAAGCGAAACCTGATTTTCATTTTGGCTGGATCAATTTTAGCATCCTAGGCATCTACTTATTGCTGCTGGTCGGCATGGGCGTTTACTTTGCCAAGGGCGAAGCCAGTACCGATGATTATTTCAAGGCCGGCGGTCGAATTCCTTGGTGGGCAGCAGGACTTAGTATTTTTGGTACGCAATTGAGTGCGATTACTTTCATGGCTATTCCCGCCAAGACATTTGCGACGGATTGGAGCTATTTCATCTTTAATATGGGGATTATTATCGTAGCCCCACTCATCATTTTTAGCTTCTTACCGCTGTTTCGCCGGATGAATATCACGACGGCTTACGAATACCTCGAACAACGTTTCAATCTAACGGCCCGCTTGATCGGTAGTGCGATGTTTGTGCTGCTGCAGTTTGGGCGCATCGGTATTGTCTTGTTTTTACCTTCACTTGCCCTTTCCATGGTGACCGGTATTGATGTCATAACTTGTATTTTAGTAATGGGGATATTGAGTATTGCCTATACGGTGATGGGAGGGATAGAAGCCGTGATCTGGACTGACGTTTTTCAAGTCATTATATTAGTTGGAGGAGCGTTATTATCCATGATTTGGATCGTTTCTGAACTAGAGGGAGGCGCCTCAACCTTGATAGAATTGGCTAAAACGGAATATAAACTGCAAGTATTTGATTTTCGATTTGATTTTTCGACACCCACCTTTTGGGTCGTTCTTTTGGGAGGAATAAGTTCGAGTATTATCAGCTACGGGAGTGATCAATCGGTGGTGCAGCGATACCTGACGACTAGCAGCGAAAAAAGTGCTGCCAAAAGCATCTGGACGAATGCCTTATTGAGTATTCCTTCTACTTTGATTTTCTTCAGTATAGGTACGGCCTTATATGTTTTATATAAAACAAATCCTTTACAACTTGATCCTCTAGCTTTACA
The DNA here is from genome assembly GCA_913060855.1 of uncultured Lewinella sp. Classification (GTDB taxonomy): domain Bacteria; phylum Bacteroidota; class Bacteroidia; order Chitinophagales; family Saprospiraceae; genus DT-111. Next base: position 7,721 of record CAJXUM010000213.1, read on the forward strand.
AAGTACTGATGCAATCTTTCCTTACTTTATCGTCACACAACTTCCACAAGGAGTGGCTGGGCTATTAATTGCAGGTATCTTTTCAGCAGCGATGTCTAGTCTAGACAGTAGTATGAATTCCGTTGCCTCTGCCTTAACTACTGATTTTTACCAACGTTTTCGTCCAGGGAAAACGCAAGGGCAATATCTCTATTTTGCTCGTTGGATTACAGCCATTGTAGGGATAGCGGGAACGGTATTAGCCCTAATGATGGCCAGCTGGAATATCAAATCACTTTGGGACCAGTTGAATACATTTATTGGACTGTTTGCTGGCGGTTTAGGAGGCTTATTCCTATTGGGCCTTTTTACTAAACGAGCCAATGGGACAGGGGCAGTAATCGGCCTTGTTGCCAGTGCTTTTGTGCAATACTATGTAAAAGCTTATACCGATATTTTCCTTTTACTATATACCTTTTCCGGTCTAGTTTCTTGTTTTGTGATAGGTTATGTCGCTAGTTTGTTGTTTTCCGAAAGGGACTAATTCAAAAGTGAGTTTTTTTGCCTAACTTTTATCCGCAAAGCAAAACGAAACAAAATGAAAGCCAGTCTCCAATCCATACTTCCTTGTTTAGGAGGCCTACTACTAGGGGCCTTCTCCTGTTCACAAGAACCTCTGTCTCTTATACACATCTGACGCTGCCGACGAA
>CAJXUM010000214.1 GCA_913060855.1 uncultured Lewinella sp.
TACACTATCCTCTTCGTCGGCAGCGTCAGATGTGTATAAGAGACAGGTATACGATTGCGATTTTGAAGTGCCGCATCTTTGTATCGCAATCTATATAACTGGACAAAAGGAGAGTTCAGAAATCAGACGACAGAGGAGAGATTGACTAGATAAAAGGCAGAGGTCCTACCCAAGGAGTCTCTCTTCTCGCTTCTGTATTCTAAATGTCTGGAAGTACGATCGCAATCATTATTTAATCGTTAAATGTGGACTTATGAATGACTTAAGAAATTCTGTTCAACTCATCGGAGATCTTGGAAAGAACGTCGATTTTAAGCAATTGGAGAATGGCAACGCGCTAGCCAGAGTTTCTATTGGTACCAAAGAAGTTTTTAAAAACAGTAAAGGCGAAAAAAAGGTCGACCTACAATGGCACAATCTAGTCGGTTGGGGTAAGGTAGCCGAAATTATGCAAGTGCTTTTTGAGAAAGGGAAAAAGGTGGCGGTAAAAGGAAAACTGCGACATCGGACTTATGAGGATAAAGAAGGCAAAGTCTGTTACCTATCAGAAGTTGTGGTCAATGAGTTTATGTTGCTGTAAGTAGCTCACCATTGTAAGTATATTGTTAATATTAAAAAAAATCTGATTATGACTAATATTCGTAATACAATCCAGCTAATTGGTAATCTAGGGAGTGATCCGGAGGTGAAAAAATTGCAAAATGGGAAAACACTTGCTAAATTGTCGCTTGCTACGACCGAGGTATATAAAAATAAGCAAGGAGAAAAGGTCCAACAAACCCAGTGGCATCAATGTATTGCTTGGGGACGGACGGCTGAAGTGATAGAAAGCCTTCTCAAAAAGGGCAAAAGTGTCCTGGTCCGTGGCAAGTTGGTATATAATAACTATAAGGACCGCGACGGTATTATGCGGTATAATTCCCAAATAGTAGTAAATAATTTTGTGTTGCTTAAGTAAAACCTCAATTAGTCAAGTGGGTTAAGCCTTGGAGTAGTTCTACAGCACATGGCTCTAATTTTTTTCTTGGCAAAGATATTGAGGCTGGCAGTACCCGGGCCTTTCTAGCTGGTCTTCTGATTAGATGGAGAGCCGGGATACTGTCAACACATCCAAGGAACTTTCCTCATCTAAGATCGAACGTTTCCTGATCTACCTGCTTACATCTACTGCCTGGCTTTTGTAATGCTAGTTCTACAGACTACAAATGAAAAAACCTCCGAACCATGACGGTTCGAAGGCTTTTCCGAAAAAACTTTATTTCAGCTTATTCCTTTTCTGACAATTTTTGTGGTCAAGTGAAAGTGAAAGGTTAAAGCGACCATCGGAAGCTGTGCTTTTTGCTTTCACTTGACTCAAAAGCATAAGAATTGTCAGAAAACCAGCTTATTTAGGACGAATTACATATAAGTTGTGGCTAGTAGGGTTAACTCGGTAGTAGTAGTAGCCTTTTTTGCGTTTTGTTCCGCAAAGCAAAGCACCAGCGAAGTTAGGAGCGGCCATAGAAGTACCAGTCATGTATCGGTATCCTCCATTTTTGTAAGTAGAGTATACGCTAGTACCAGGAGCTGCATAATCAACAGGTGGCTTGCCATAGTTAGAGTAGTTGCTGGCGAATTTGTGTGTCCACCAGTATGGGCTCTTTTGTGTAGCTGCGATGGTGTAGATTTTAGAACCGTTTACTCGAGCAGGAGTGAATGTTCTTGCATGCTTGCTGCTATTACCAGCCGCCATTACTACATAGATTCCTTTTCGTGCTAGGGCTTTGATACAAGATTCTACAGAAGTCTGAGGAGCACTTGCACTAATGGAACCACCTAAGCTCATGTTAACTACATCACCAGCGATACCGTAAGTGTAAACTCTGTTCAATCCAGCCAAAATGCTTGACCAAGAACCGCTACCGTATCTGTTCAATACTTTGATTGGCACTACCCATGCACCGTATGCGATACCTTTGGCACCAAAACTGTTACTCTTAGCTGCAGCTAAACCAGCTACGTGAGTACCGTGACCGTGATAATCTTCAGCTGAAGGCTCGCTGCCTACATAAGATTTGCCATAGGCTGTTTTTACGTTCAGGTCAGGGTGATTCAAGTCGATACCCGTATCTAATACCCAGATCCATTTGTTGTGGTTAGTGCAGTTACATCCACCTGCTACCCAGTTGCCATAGTCAGCGTACTGAGGAGCCCAAGCTGCAGGACTGTATGCATTAACTTCTTCTCCCATTTCGTGAAAAGCTGTTTCTACTACCTCATCTTGGAAAACGTCGGCTGTATTTTTAGCACTCTTAGTTTTAGTCAACCAAGATCGGGCAGATTTTTTATTTTTTAGTTTAACAGTGAATCCACTCTGTACACCAGAGAATACATCTGCTATCTCATCATTGCCTAAACCTAATGTTTCAACAGCATATTTGCGGATAGCTTTTTCTGCAGCAGCTTGGTGTTTCTTTGCGGCAGCAATGCTGCTTTCTCGGCTACTAGAGCTTGATTTTTGTTTGGCGAAGGGCTTTACAAAGTCTTCCTTCAGCATCACAATGTAACTGCCATCAATTTTTTTACTGGCGGAGGAGCTACTTTTCTTGACAGCAATTTGTTGGTCTTTAGCTGCAATAACTTTAGCGTTTTTGGCTTTGAGCTCTGAAACGATTTCGCTCTTTTCGGTCAGGACATCATTTTTGGCTGGAGCGCCAGGATCTTGTGCGAAGGCCGTTGAGGCGAAGATGGCTAAGCAAAATAGGGTTAAAAACAAATTTCTCATGATTAAGTGATTTTTGAGGTTAAAAGTGTCTTAGGTACTTATTAATGATTGAATTTGATTGCTTACACTCTATTGTCAATTCAAGCCGAGAGGATGTCCTATGAATACTGTTTTCTTAACATTTTCTTAACGTTTAAATGTCCTTGCTGCACTGTTAAAGCACCTAAATTAGGTTATTATACTCGTTTTTTATGAGTTCAAGTGGTTGATTTGTAGATTTTTATGAAATGTCCTCGGTTATGATCATCCGATTGGATAAAAAAGAAGAGGAAAAGGCTTCTAGCAAAGCAGAGATCGCTTATAGATAGGGCAGTATGTGCATCTTAGCAGGTAAGCCGCTGTTGTCTTTTGAAGATCTAGTAGTATGGACTGGAGCTAACTATTCCTCCAAAGCAGGGACTAATTCCTCTTTACTACGCTTAATTTTCACGTTGAGATCTTTTCTTATTTCTCTTTGCAGATAAGTATAGGTAACAGTGGCTGCCAATACATCCGCAATGGGAAAGGCGTACCAGACCCCTTTTAGATCAAAGAAGAGTGGTAAGATGAGCACTAGTGGAATGAGAAAAAATCCTTGCTTGGTGAGGGTTAAGAAAAGAGCGGGTAGGGCTTTGCCGATGGCTTGGAAGTAGGCAGAACCAATTAATTGCACCGTAATTAAAGGAGTAGCCAGAAATACAATGACTAAGGCTCCAGGGGTACGCCGAATTAATTCTGGGTCGCTGGTGAAAATACTGGTGATGCTGGAGGAGAACGTAAGAATTAACGTAAAAAGGCAAATGGCAATAAGAGTACCTGTTTTAATAGCTGTCCTGATCACTTCTTTGACCCGATCCCAATTCTCCGCACCGTAATTGAATCCAGCAATCGGTACAAAACCTTGCGTTACGCCTAAGACGGGAAAGTTGGCAAACATCATAGTACGATTAATGATTCCCCAAACCGCAATGGCTAACTCATCTCCATATTGGAAAAGAGAGTTGTTAAGTACAATAGTCAATAAGCTAACGGCTCCTTGTCGAGCTAGTGTGACCCCGCCAATCGCCGTGATCTCTTTTACGACGGCCAGTTTCAATATAAAGGATTGGGCGGAGACTTTCAGCTCGGAAGGTCCCAGGAGGAAATACCATAAAGAAAACCCCGCACTGAGGTAATAGGATAGGGTAGTGGCCCAGGCCGCTCCTTCTAGACCCATCTCAAACACGATGATAAAAATAGGATCTAAAATGATGTTTACAATGGCAGGCAATACCATTGCAATCATGGCGAAGCGAGGTTGCCCTTCTGACCGCATCACATTATTGGCCATCATCATCCAGGCCAAACAGGGAACCCCAAACAATATAATGCGGAAATAGCTTTGGGCGGGCGCCATAATATCCCCTTTCGCACCAAAAGTAGATAAGACAGCATCGGAGACGAAAGAGCCTAATATGACCAACCCAATGGCTAAGGATAAAGTAATCGTGATCATATTTCCGAAAGTCTGCCAAGCTTTTTCCTTATCACCAGCCCCTAAGGCGCGCGAAATAATCGATGAACCTCCTACACCTATGGCCATCCCAAAAGAACCAATCAAGAAGCTAATCGGCAATACAACAGTAATCGCTGCGATACCCAGAGACCCCACAAAACGACCCACAAAAATCGTATCTACAATGAAGTAAATAGACATGACAAGTATCCCTATCGAGGCAGGCACGGCCATCTGTACCAATAACTTACTAATCTTCTCTGTCCCGAGCTCTTGAGATTTACTCATAATAATAGGTGATTTTAGGGTTTGTCCTTCTCCAACAATTATTATGGTCCCGTCTGGCCAGACGGGACCATAATAATTGCCGGAGAACCGGGTTTGTTTAGCTATCGTAGCTCAGCCTATTTTGGGAGTTGACCAAGCCCAGAGCGCAGCCTTCAAACAGCTGCTTATAGGCTGCAATTTAGCTAACTTACTGTTTTACTACAATTTCAGTGCGGCTAAGTTCAAACTTATATTAAATACTTTATTAAACTCTGATGGGACTTTGGTTGTTTCGATGTCATGTTTGTTCCTACTTACATCTTCTTAAGGAATAGACGGGTCCTACTACAAAAAACAGTACATCGCTGTTCACAAAATCAACGCCTAATTCTATGCTCAATTCAAAACAACTTCCCAAACCAGCCGAATTATTAGAAACACTGCACGCTTTTGAGCTTTTTCAAGGTATTGATAAGGAAGCGCTTGAATGGCTAATCGACAAATCAGAGTATTGTCTAATCGAGAAAGGAGAGGTGTTTTTTGAGAAAGGGACACCTATCGATTATATGCATATTGTGGTAGCAGGAGAAATTTTGGTGCGGGTACCTCGCGGGAAATCGATGAAGGAATTTGGAGTTACCAAGACTGGTGCGGTCACTGGTGTACTCCCTTTTTCTCGTATGAAGATTGCCGGAGGAGAAGGTTCTGCATTAACTGACGTGTATATCTTGCGGTTACATCGGGACTATTTTATAGAGATGGTCAATGTCAGCTATCCTTTGACGCAGGCCTTAGTGGCGGTCATGTCTACCCGGATTAGGGATTTTTCCCAACTTCGATTTCAGGATGAAAAACTGATGGCACTCGGTAAGTTATCGGCTGGATTAGCACATGAATTAAACAATCCTGCCTCGGCAATGGTGAGAAGCTCGGAGGAACTCTATAAAAGAATTCACACTTCGCCCGAAAAATTCAAAGCAGTATTAAGAATTAGTATTAGCCCAGAACAGACAGATGAGGTAAATAATATCCTCTTCTCAAAAGTGCAAAACCTGAATAAGATTGACCTCTCCTTGATGGAAAGGGAAGATCAATTGGACGAGCTATTAGATTGGTTGGAAGATCATGATGTGGAAGATGGGGATGAGGTAGCAGAGACCTTCGTTGATTTTGGCTTTACCACTGATGACCTCGCAGAGATGGAAAGAATTTTGGATGGAAAAGATATAGCGCCGATCACTCGATGGATTGAAAGTACATTGAGTCTGGAGAAGCTAGTGAGCGAAATCCGTGAATCTGCCGATAGAATCTCCACTTTAGTCAAAGCAGTCAAAGGCTACTCCCATATGGACCGAGACAATTCAATGGAACCGACAGATGTTCGGGATGGATTGCGAAGTACCATTATTATGCTTAAATTTAAGATGAAGCTGAAACAGATAACGATTCAAAAAAACTTTCCTGAACAATTACCTAAGGTTAGTGCTGTTGTTGGGGAATTAAACCAGGTGTGGACCAATATTCTTGCCAATGCGATCGATGCCCTAGGGCCAGAAGGTAAGCTTACCATCGATGCCTATCAAGAGCGCGATTCGATCTGCGTAGAAATTACCGACAATGGTCATGGTATTCCAGAGGATATTCAGACCCGTATTTTCGAGCCCTTCTTTACCACAAAATCAATGGATGAGGGTACTGGTATAGGACTCGATATCGTTCAAAAAATAATCAAAAAACACAACGGAAGTATTGATCTCACTTCCGTTCCAGGTAAAACTACCTTCAAAGTTTGTATACCTGTACTAAACTAAAAACATGGCAGACGAAAGAAAACCCATATTATTTTCCATAGATGATGACCCGCAAGTGCTTCGTTCTTTGCGTAGAGATTTGCGTAATGAATACCGCAATGAATACCGGATTATGAGCACCGAATCGGCTTCGGAAGCCCTGGAAGCGTTGGTGGAATTGAAGAAGAAAGGAGAAGTAGTCGCCTTATTCCTTTCCGACCAGCGGATGCCAGAAATGTTGGGCGTAGAATTCCTGGAAAAAGCCAAGGAAATTTTCCCTGATGCGAAGCGTGTATTATTGACCGCCTACTCTGATACAGATGCGGCTATCAAGGCCATCAATGAGGTACAACTCGACTATTACCTGATGAAGCCCTGGGACCCTCCCAATGAAAAGCTCTATCCTGTACTAAATGATTTATTGGAAGAATGGCAAATTGATTACCGACCTGTTTTTAGAGGGATAAAAATCGCCGGCTATCAATACTCTCCTAAATCTCACAACTTAAAAGACTTTTTGGCTGGGAATTTGATTCCTTACCAATGGCTAGATATTGAGCAACATGAAGGAGCGGATGAATTGCTGAATCTACACCAGCTGGATAGAAAACAGCTACCGGCTGTCTTTTTTGAAGACGGGAGTACTTTAGCCGATCCCACGGTGCAAGAGGTAGCGACCCGAGTCGGACTGCAACCGAAGGCGCAATCCGATTTGTACGATGTAGTAATTATTGGAGCGGGCCCTGCAGGACTAGCTGCTGCGGTGTACGGTGGGTCTGAAGGGTTAAAGACCTTGCTCATTGAGAAGCGTGCGCCAGGTGGGCAAGCGGGGACTAGCTCTCGTATTGAAAATTACTTAGGTTTTCCCAATGGCTTAAGTGGGGCGGATTTGGCGCGGCGAGCCATTACCCAAGCCACCAGATTTGGAATTGAATTCCTTTCACCGCAGGAAGTGACTAATATTGAGGTAAAAGATAATTATAAGATTTTAACGCTGGGGGATGGTCATGAAATTGTCGCCAAGAGTGTGATCATTACCACTGGTGTCGATTACCGAAAGTTGCCAGCAGAAGGGGTGGACGGCTTCACCGGGGCAGGCATTTACTATGGCGCAGCTACGACCGAAGCGGGTGGCGTGAAGGGCAAGCAAGTATATATAGTCGGAGGTGGGAATTCAGCAGGGCAGGGCGCCGTTTACCTGTCTAAATTTGCCGAGAAGGTCAATATTTTGATCCGTCGCGATGACTTGACTTCTACGATGTCCTCATACCTCATTGATCAAATTGACAGTATTAAAAATATTGAAGTACATGGAAGGAGGCAGATCTTAAAAGCCTGTGGAGAAGGACACTTGGAGCGATTGGTACTACAAAATATGCAAGAAGAATCTTCCTTCGAAGTTCCAGCCGATGCACTCTTTATCTTCATCGGTGCACGTCCATTGACAGATTGGCTGGTCGACAATGATATCTTACGAGGCAAAAAAGGCTATATCGAAACCGGAAAAGAGTTGATGCGCTACGCCGAATTTAAGAAGATCTGGAAATTAGAGCGGGAACCTTTCTTATTGGAAACCTGTCAGCCGGGTATCTTTGCAGCCGGTGATGTGCGGGCGGGCGCTATGAACCGGGTCGCTTCTGCAGTAGGAGAGGGAGCGATGGCCATTAAGTTCGTACACGCCTACCTAGCCGAAGTGTAACCGACAAATTTATTTGTCCGGTTCACCACCTCCCACTCGTGCAGGCAAAGATCTGCACGAGTGGAACCCCATCAAGCTGGCAAACACAGTAAAACACACCTCAGCCATCGCAGCCGCCCTCCAAATAAACCTCCAGCCTCCCATTGCAGGTGGGGACACCTGCAATACCCCCAAACCAAGTATCAACACCAGCCGCCCAAAATCATCTACCTCATTCAGAAATCACTTTGGCATTCCATCCTTACACAAACTCCTAAATACATTTGCATAGCTCAAGCAGATAAAATAAATTTACTGTCTACTGTACTTGAAGTCGGTTTGAATGTACCAAGCCTATTCCTGTCTCTTATACACATCTCCGAGCCCACGAGACCGAGGCTGATCTC
>CAJXUM010000215.1 GCA_913060855.1 uncultured Lewinella sp.
CTACACTATCCTCTTCGTCGGCAGCGTCAGATGTGTATAAGAGACAGATTGATTATTTATCTACTTGGGATCGCTTCTCCGACCCACCCGATACCCGCATCTACCTATCACAGCGGCTGGGCAGGCGGAAATTACCTCAATGGGACCACCTTCTTTGGCATTACCCTCGATGTTGGCCCCTTGCGAGGAGGTCCGCTCTTTTTTGCTCATTACTCTTTCATGGGGTTTGACCCAAGGGGTAAAAAAGATGCCTATACCAATTACTTCATCCATAACCAAAAGCATACATTAAGCAATCGGGAATACTGTATCCTCAACCCAGGGCAATACGAAGGTTATAGCGAAGTTTCCTGGGGTTTAACAGCCAGTGATAACCCATTCGGCTACCTGGCTCATGAACCATCGCCCAACCGAGACAATGGTACAATAACCCCCACCGCCGCTTTATCGTCAATGCCTTATACACCCAATGAATCGATAGCGGCCCTCAAGCATTTTTACCGCGATTTAGGCGATCGGCTCTGGGGGAAATATGGCTTCTACGATGCCTTTAATTTATCAGAAAATTGGTTTGCTAGTTCTTACTTGGCTATTGACCAGGGACCTATCATCGGTATGATAGAAAATTACCGTACCCAGCTCCTTTGGGAGCATTTTATGAAAAATACTGAGATTCAACCGGCACTAGATGCGATTGGGTTTATACCCGATTCTACTGATGTGATTAACGCCGCGGAGGAAGCATCGCTACAAGCTATCACGTTTGAAGTATTCCCGAATCCAGCAAGCGATTACATTCAGATAAAAACGAATACGGAATGGCAACAATTTCAATTGTTTGACCTAAATGGCCGATTACTCCAACGTTTTTACCCACACACGCATACGCCAAGGCTCCAGCTGAATGACTTATCAAACGGACTTTACCTTTTACAAGGCATTACGAAAAACCAAGCAGTACTTAGTCGTAAAATTATTATTCAACACTAGGGCAAGCGGTCTATTTTAAGTATTACAAACATCACCCTTGTCTAAAAAAGTCAGAAAATCATGCGAAAACCTTTACTTTCTTTGCTAGTTATTTTCTGCTCAATGACTCTTTCCTTTGGGCAAACAGTACTAGAAGATTTTGAGAATGGCGCTGCACTACCCTGGAATGGTAGCTTCGGAGATGGCGTCTTTACCGTAGTAGAAAACCCAGCAGTAGCCGACACCCTCGTCGACCCGCTGATGATCAACCGAAGTGATAGCAGTGGTTCTTACATGAAGCAAGAAGGGAGTGCATTCAGTTTGTTAATTGCGGTAATGGAAAACCCACTGGATTTGAGCACGATGAATAAGTTCAAAATTCAGATTAATTCACCCGTTGCTACTTCTTTCCTTTTTAAACTAGAGGGAGATGGAGAAGCCCTAGAGCTTAGGCAAAATATTTCCGTTACTGGACGCTGGGTAGAATACAGTTTTGATTTTAGCGGTGCAGCTGCCTTCACGACCATCAATAAAATCATCCTGTTTTTTGATCCAGGTAATGGCCCTAGCAGCGATACGTATCTCTTTGACAATATTACCATGGAAGCTGCCGATGAATGCGCGGGTACAGAAGCTATAGCGGGTATTGTAGATGACTTCGAATGTCAACGAAATATCACCTATGGCAATCCAGGCTTTCTCGATATTGTTTCGATTGATAATCCTGATATTTCTGGTATTAATACTAGTGCTAAAGTCGGACAGTATACCGATACGGGTGGCACTTTCCACGCTTTGGTCATGGACTTTGGCGCGCCTATCCCATTAGAAGAAAGAAGCTTGCTAAAATTCAAGGTTTGGGCACCGAAAGCTGGACGTTTATTGACTAAGCTGGAGCGAGGTGGTTCTCCTGCCATAGAAAAAGATTTGCAGATAGAAACGCTCAATACCTGGGTGGAATATACCGTCGATTACAGTGATCAGGCAGGTGCGAGTCACAATGCCTTGGTCCTATTTTTGAATGCAGGCCAAGATCCTGAAGAAGGAGATATTTACTATTTGGATGATATCCGTTGGGAAGAAGCACCTAGTGGTGCATCGCTAGAAGATTTCGAAGGCGGGGCCAAGCTGCTTTGGGAGCCTTTATCAGGCAATGCTGCACTGCACGGTACGTTCGCCGTAGTCAGTAATCCTGATGTTACCGGTTTAAATACAACCGCAGACATCGGTTCTTATTCCAAAGGTTCATCTAACTTCAGTACGTTGACCGGTTTGTTGTTGAATGGCATAGACCTTTCTACCTTCTCTCAGCTCAACTTGCAAGTTTGGGCGCCAGCAGGAGCGACAGAGGTCACCCTGCAATTGCAGAGTCCGACGCAAGGTACCAAAGAGGTGACGCGAGACATCACAGCCACCGAAACCTGGATTGATTTGAATTTCAACTTTGATGAATTTTCAACTATTACTGATTTTCAGCAAGTCAACCTATTGTTTGACCCAGGTACGCCTTCCAGCAATACCTACTTTTTTGATAATTTGTTCATCGGCTCAGCAACCGTGGATCCCTGCGAAGGAGTAGAAGTGATAGCCAATATCATAGATGACTTCGGTTGCCAACGCAATGCCGAAATCACAGGCGGTGCTGGTCAATTGGAAGTGATTAATAACCCTGTTCCGGGCGGTATCAAGCCAGATCCTTTAGATAAAGTAGGGCAATATACCGACCCATTAGATCAGTTCTCAGCTTTAGTCTTCAACTATGGAGAAACCATTGACCTTTCTATTAGCAATCAATTGGCCATTAAGATCTGGTCACCGAAAGTGGTGCCATTGGGCTTTAAATTGGAAGGAGGAAGCAGTCCTGCTGTGGAAATTATCACTGACGTGACCGCCACGGAAGGTTGGGTAGAATATATCGTCGATTTTAGCGCACAAGCCATGGAAGATCATCAGCGCTTGGTCATTTTCTTCAACTTTGCGCAGACACCGGATGAAGCAGACGTGTACTATGTAGATGATATAGAATGGCGACGTCTTCCTTTCGATGGTTGTATTAGTGATTTTGAGCGACCTGACTTTTCCTTGACCAACTGGCGTTACTTTGCCAATGGATCGGCTGATGATACAGAATTTGCCATCATCACCAACCCCGATAAAAGCGGTATCAATACCAGTGACAATGTAGGTTTCTTCTTTGAAGCCAGCGATGCGACCCAGAATTTTGCGGGTATGTTTGCTGATCCTGCAGCGCCTATGACACTACCTGTCGATAATAAGACGATCCGAATGAAAGTCTGGATGGATATAGCAGCAAACGTTGCCGTCAAGCTCGAAAGAGGTATTGACACCCCCAATTCCGGGGATATATTTGCCGACTATACCACGCCTGGTGAATGGCAAGAATTGACCTGGGATTATTCAGCTGTTATCGAGGACAAGGCCCTGCATGAGCGCATTACCATGATCTTTAACTTCGACGGTATACCTACCGAAGATAAGACCTACTACTTTGATGATATTGTCATTGGAGATGAACAATGTAACATCGTGAATGGTGTATTCACACCCGTAAAAGTAGATCAGCTACAGATCAGTCCGAATCCTGCTTTTGATCAACTTCAAGTGGCCTATACCTCTGAAGTTCACACCTTTATTATTCACGATATGATGGGACGTCCAATGGGTAGAACACAACTCAACGGACAGGATAAAGTAAACCTGAACATCAGTACATTAGAGCAGGGTATCTACTTACTCACCGCTTATAATCGCAAAGGGGAATTAGTGGCTAATGCCCGTTTTGTGAAACAGTAATTGTAAAGTCCTTTAAAGAAAGGAGTCATCTCGTTTTTGGCTGCTATTTGAGTTGCGGGTTGCGATTTCGTTAACCCGCAATTCAAAAGCAGTTAACTGAATTGATGTAATTAATCATTACCTACTTTCAGGATGCAAAAATTAGAGATGACTCCTATTTAATCTATCGTGCTTGCATCGTTATCTTCCCTTGGGCTCACATCAAAGCTCAACGATCATTCTCTAAATGACAGAGAACCCTAAATGATATGGATATGAAAATATTACCGCTCGTTCTTACTATCAGTTTGAGTTTGTTATCAGCCTGCAATATCGGAAAGCAAGAAACTCAATCTAGTAGCGAGGCCGTATCCAATTTTAGCTTGGATGAAGTTCAAAAGCGCACTTTTAATTGGTTCTGGGAGATCGCTGATTCTAACAATTATCAGATTCTTGATCGCTATCCCTCTCGCACCTTCTCTAGCATTGCTGCTACAGGATTTGGCCTTACCAGTTATTTGGTGGGGGTAGAACGGCAATACATTACCCGAGAGCAGGCCGCAGAGCGCGTCGTCAACACCTTGAAAGTACTCTATGAATTACCTCAAGGGTCTGCTTCCACGGGTATTAGTGGCCACAAGGGCTTATTTTACCACTTTCTCACCTTGGACAAAGCGCACCGTTACAAGGAAGTAGAACTATCGACTATTGATTCAGGTCTCCTGATGGCCGGCGTACTGAGTGTGATGAGTTATTTTGACCAAGATGATCCAGTAGAAGCAGAAATTCGACGCTTATCTGATCAGCTTTACCGCAGAGTGGATTGGGAATGGGCGCTCAATGAAAGCAATCGTTTGTCTATGGGTTGGCGCCCAGAACGCGGATATATTCCTGCCGATTGGCGGGGCTTTAATGAGGCTATGGTATTGCTGGTGATGGCTATCGGCTCTCCTACTCACCCTATCCCCGCCAATACTTGGGAGAAATGGTGCGAGACCTACGAATGGGATACTTTCAAAGGGCAAGAACACCTGAATTTCAGTCCGCTCTTTGGTCACCAGTACAGCCATATGTATATCGATTTCAAAGGAATTCAAGATCCCTACATGAAAGAGAAGGGCATCGATTATTTTGAAAATGCCAGACGAGCCACCTATGCCAATCGGCAATACTGCATCGATAATCCACAAGGATTTACCGGTTATGGGCCCAACCAATGGGGCTTAACGGCCTCTGATGGACCTAGAGGAGAACCGCGCAAAGCCATGGTCAATAATAAAGAAGTACAGTTTCGCATGTATTGGGCTCGGGGGGCTTCTAGCCGCCACATTAATGATGATGGTACTATTGCACCAACAGCAGCAGGTGGTTCAGTACCTTTTGCGCCCGAAATCTGTATTCCAGCACTCAAATATATGTGGGAGGCACACTACGACAAATTAGTCGGAGAATATGGTTTTAAAGACGCCTTTAACCTTAGTTATACGTTTAGTGAAGGGAATGAAGAAGGCTGGTTTGATTATGACTACCTAGGCATTGATCAAGGTCCAATTTTAATACAAATCGAGAACCATCGCTCTCGCCTTATTTGGGATACCATGAAGAAAAATCCCTATATCCAGACAGGATTGAAAAAGGCGGGTTTCACTGGAGGTTGGCTGGATCAATTGGATAAATAGTTATTGGAGTACTAGCCGTTTCTAGAAATGAAATCATACGACTTGACACAGTAGAAGAAAGAGATATAATTCCCATGCCATTCTTCATTAATCCAATGAATCATGGATAGACAAAAAATAAGATGCAGTATTCTACTCCTGATATGGGGCCTTGTCACCTCTTCTTTATCGGACCGATTTGACCTCTTGCCAGCAGTAGATCAACAGCAGAAACTATCGAAAATAGAGCAAAGAGATCACCATCAAGAACTACCGATCCATGACGCAACTAATACCTGGATGCTCTCTCTATCCCTAGCCTACGTAGAACCATGCTGGGAACTTTCAAATACAATCAACACACTCACAAGCAAACACTGAAAACCCCAAATCGTCTGTATTTAAAATAATAGTTTATGAAATACTTTTTAAAAGCTATCCACCTCTTGGCAGCCTTATTTTTCCTTAATGGCTTGCTAGCACAAGTGGACATCTCCGGTACCGTACTAGCTGCGGATACAGGTGAGTCCTTGATCGGGGTAAACATAACTATCGAAGGCACGTCCACCGGAACCATCACCGATTTTGAGGGTCAGTTTACACTCAACGTCCCCTCTACGGATGCCGTACTCTCCTTTTCTTATGTAGGCTACGTGGCACAATCTGTTACGCTTAATGGGCGCACTCAACTGGAAATTCGACTCGAAAATGGCAATGTCCTGGAGGAAATCGTAGTCGTGGGATACGGGGTGCAACGGAAAAGTGATTTGACAGGTGCTATTGCTTCCCTAGATGCGGAAGAGATTCAGCGGATCCCGACAGGTAATGTCGAACAGGCCCTGCAAGGTAAGATAGCGGGCGTGCAGGTGACGCCATCTTCGGGTAGACCGGGTGCGGGGGCAATAGTGCGTATTCGCGGTATTGGTACGTTCAACGATTCTTCTCCGCTTTATGTAGTAGACGGGATGCTTCTCAATGACATCTCCTTCCTGGCCCCAGATGATATCGAATCATTGGAGGTATTGAAGGATGCGTCGGCCACGGCCATTTATGGGTCTCGGGGTGCCAATGGCGTCATTATTGTGACGACCAAAAAAGGCAGTGCTACGGGCGGTTCCACGATCACCGTCTCTTCCTACTACGGCGTACAAGAAGTAGCCAATCAGCTCGACCTTGTCAATGGTAGTGAATACGCCCAGTTGGTCAATGAGTTGAGTGTAAATGAAGGAGGAAGCATACGCTATGATAACCCGGCCAGCTTTGGGGAAGGAACGGATTGGCAAGATGTCATTTTCCGGGCCGCGCCGATGCGAAACATTCAAGTCGCCGCCAATGGGGGTTCCGAGAATATGGTATACAACATCAGTTTCAATTACTTCGAACAAGAAGGAATTATCCGAGGGTCAGGCTACGAGCGATTCACCATTCGATTGAATAATGAGTACAAACTCAAAGATTACATCACCTTAGGCCACAACTTAGCCCTCACCTATACGGAGAACCTCAATGGTCCGGGCGTGCTGACCACCGCCTATCGATCTGCTCCCATTGCTCCCGTATACGATAGCTTAGGAAATTTCTCGCCCCTTTCTGCAGAGATTTCTTCGACGGCCAACGCGGAAGCCTCTTTTTTCTACCAAAACAACAATAGCCTCGCTTATCGTGGCGTGGGGAATGTCTACCTCGACATCCGCCCCTTCAAAGACTTAACCTTCCGTTCGAGCTTTGGCCTGGACCTTTCTAAGTCCGAAAATAAGTCCTTTGTCCCTGTTTTTGAAGTATCTGCCATCCAGCAGAACCGGGATTCACGACTCAATGTAGGCAATGCCACTTCTAGGAACTGGCTATGGGAAAATACCTTGACCTACGATAAAAAATGGAAGAATCATCGCATCAATGTCTTAGCGGGGATCACTTCTCAAGAATTTGACTTCGAACAAATATCGGGTAGTCGACTCAATCTTATCGGAGAGAATGAGTCCTTTTTCTTCTTGAATGCAGGCGATGAAACCACGAGTACCGTCAATAATTCCGCGGATACCTGGTCTATTTTATCCTACTTGTTCCGAGTGAATTATAGCCTGATGGATAAATACTTAATGACGGTTTCCTACCGTGCTGATGGCTCTTCCAAATTTGGCGCCAACAACCGCTATGGCTATTTCCCCTCCGTAGCCCTGGGCTGGAACCTCACTGGCGAGTCCTTTATGGAAGGACAAACGACCATCAGTCGACTCAAACTCCGGGGAAGTTGGGGAGAGGTAGGAAATGAAAAGATAGGCACCTTCCGCTATTCACCGCTCGTGACCAGTAACCTCAATGTGATATTTGGGCAAGATGAGTCACTCGATAACGTACAAAATGGAGCAGCCGTACTCAATCTCGCCAATCCCGACCTACGATGGGAAGAAACCACGCAGATCGATTTTGGGATTGAAATTGGCCTCCTCAATAATCGCCTAACTGCCGAAATTGACTATTATTCTCGAACCACTAGTGATATTCTAGCCGCCGTACCTATTCCCAACTATATTGGCTCCGAACAGAATCCGATTGTCAATGCTGCCGAAATGCGCAACAGTGGTATAGATGTGAATCTCAGGTGGCGAGAAAGCAGAAATAAACTTGACTATTCTATCAACCTCATCGCCTCCACTGTAAATAATGAAGTACTTTCCATTGGTGGTGGGCGCGAGGAGATTTTCAGCGGAGGACTGGGATTCGGGGGCTGGCTGGGCACCCGGACGATCATCGGTGAACCCATTGGCTCCTTCTATGGCTGGAAAGTTGCGGGCGTTTTTCAAACGGAAGAAGAACTTAATGGTGCGCCGAGCAGAGGCAGCGAAGGAGGAGTCGGCGATTTGCGATTTGAGGATACCAATGGCTGTCTCTTATACACATCTGACGCTGCCGACGAAGAGGATA
>CAJXUM010000216.1 GCA_913060855.1 uncultured Lewinella sp.
CTACACTATCCTCTTCGTCGGCAGCGTCAGATGTGTATAAGAGACAGGTGGAAATTCGCCTTCAATGAAGCAAATGGCCTCTTGGCGAAAGAAGCCCAGGATACTGCCTTTATTTATATTGTGATGAAAGGGCAAATTGTGGTAAGCGCAGGTGAGGCAGAACTAGCGGCTAAGCAGGGCGATATTTTTATGATTCCAGCAGGACAAACCATTGAAATAAAATCTTCGGGTGATAGCCTTTTATTTGGGGCGCGAGCAGGAGAGATTCCTATCTAAAAGCACTGCCTAATAAATCTTTCTAAAAATATATCCTCCGGGAATAGGGGGGACCTACTAATCGTTGCATCATAGTACTGAAAACAATCTACATTTTCTTTCAGCCGGCGCCGAGAGGCGAATTTACCCGACTATAGCCCATCGGCGCTGGCATCCTTTCCATTGTAGTCAGTTTGACAATCGCTAATAATTCTTTTTCCAGAAACAATAATACCTTTGTAGCCTTGTTCTATAAAAAGAAGGAGAAGGTATATCCCTTTCCAGGGTTTCTTTTCTTTGACTGTATAAACAGCAGAGAACCTACTATTAAAGATCATATTAGCTATATGCAAGCTCGACTACTCTCACTTGTTACTTTTTATTTGCTTGGTCTGTCACTTTGGGGGCAAAATGTAATGCCGCTAGGACAGTGGCGTGCCCATCTACCCTATCAAAATGGACTATCCGTTACCCAAAGCGAGAACGAAGTTTTCTTCGCTACGCGCCAATCTATTCTCATTTTGGACAAAGAGGAACGCTCAACCGACTTTTTGTCTAAAGTCGAAGGATTAAGTAATGCGGATATCAGATTAGTGAAATATATAGAAGGGAGTGAAATATTGATGGTCATCTATCAAAATAGCGTGATTGATCTTTACCAAGAAGGAAAGGTATTGACCCTGAACAATATCAAAAACTTCGTCAATTTCCCCGGTGCGAAAGTGATCAATGATGTCTTTGTTCAAAACGACTCTATTGTTTACTTATCTACCTCTTATGGTATTTCCAAGTTCAATGTCAAGACCGCTCGATTCGTATTTTCCACCTTTACGGGGGTAGAGGTAAATGCAACGGCTATCTATGAAGGGAATATGTATATCGCGACGGATGAAGGGGTTTATCGCCTCACTGAAGCGGCCAACTTTCCAGAGGATTTTACCCTTTGGGAATTATTGGGACCTGATGAGGGGTTTCCAGGAGATTATAGTAGCCAGCAGTTGACCTTATATGAGAATCGCTTGTATCTGGGAGTAGACCATGATTTGTATTATATAGAAGGAACAGCTGCTCCTGCACTAGCGCACGAAGCAGCAGATGGATATGACATGCAGTACCTTTCCGCAGAGGGCGCTCACCTACTAGCGGGCTACCGATGTGCGAGCAATTGTTCCCGAAGTCAGGTCTTTTATTTTGACAAGAATACGAGACTGGGGGAATTGGCGCCAGGCTGTATAGCCGTCCCCTATTACGCCTTAGAGGACCAGAAGGGGCGAGTATGGTTTGCCGATGATTTTCGAGCTTATCGCATGGTGGAGAATATCACTGATCCCAATTGTAACTTGATCAATATCAATTCTCCTTGGTCGGAAAAGAACTGGCAGATTATTGTAGCAAATGAGGAGCTGTGGATTGCGGCGGGAGCATTGAACCAAACCTTGAGCCAATTATTCTTAGACCACGGCTTTTTTCGTTTGAAGGAAGGGCAATGGTCCACTTTCAATCGATACAACACTGCTGGTTTGGATGGAGAAGACAAATCCAGTCCAGAAGATGATCTATTCGATTTACTGACGGTCGCGGTGCATCCTACGAATGGAACGGTATATGGAGGGTCTTTTTTTTCGGGTTTGGCTGAAATGAAAATTACGGATGATGGGAACGAGGTAAAGATGTATAACTTCAAAAACTCCCCACTTGAAAAAGCGAGAGGAGATGAAAAAAGAACACGAATTAGCGGATTAGATTTTGATGAACAAGGAAATCTATGGATTAGCAATCATTCTGCCTTCGAAGGGCATCCTATTGCTATGCTCAATAGTGAAGGAAATTTCCAAACCTTTAGCAAGAGCTGTGGAGAAACAGCCTTGTTTGAAGTAGATGTTGACTTGAGTGGGATTAAATGGTTTATTGTAGGTAATGCAGGGTCGGGAGTGGTAGCCTTCAACGAAGGAGAGTTGGAAGATCCCAATGACGATCGCTGTAAAGAGTTCAATGCGAGTAATAGTGAGTTGACCACCAATGGCACCAATTGCTTGGTAGCCGATTTGGAAGGTGATGTGTGGGTCGGGACCGATGATGGTGTGATTATATTTGAATGTGGTGGAAGTGCTTTTGATCCGGCTTGTACGGGGACACGACGTGTGGTAGAATGGGATGATGGCTTTAATGGCTATTTGATGGAGTCTCAAAGTATTCAAGCTTTGGCGGTAGATGGAGCAAATCGCAAATGGGTCGGTACCACAAGTGGTGTTTTTCTCTTGGCGCCAGACGGAGAAGAGCTGATCGCTCGTTTTACAGCCGAAAACTCACCGCTACCGGATAATACGATCATTGATATTGCAGTAAATGATAAAACAGGTGAGGTCTTTTTTGGTACAAATAAGGGCGTCGTTTCTTATCAAGGTGATGCCATTGGCGGTTTCCGCATCAACAAAGAAAATATCGAGGTTTTCCCTAATCCAGTTCATCCCGACTATGTTGGGGATGTAACAATACGAGGATTGGCGCGGGATGCCATAGTGAAAATCACTGATGTAAATGGTAAATTAGTCTATGAGACTAAAGCATTAGGCGGGCAAGCGATATGGAATGGAAATGATTACAATGGGCGACGTGCCAATTCCGGTGTGTACCTGGTTTTCAGCTCTAGTAACCCTAGGCATGTCAACTTTGGTAAGCCAGATGGGGCCGTTGCGAAAATTGTGCTAATACATTAGACGGGAATCAAGCTAAGACTTCAGGAGTGGAGTGTTCGCTACTAGTTTCACTAGTATGCGGCCCTGGGTTGCGAGCTCCTGCTCGCCGAGATACAGCAACTATAAACTAAAGCCGGCATACAAGCATGAGCTTGTAGCCAACATACTTTTAACTGCTATCCATTTACAAAAACCTACCACACCGCCGTTTTCAGAATAGACTCATAATAAGCCTCGTATTGGGGTAAGATTTCATGAATGTCGAAGCGTTTCGCTTGTTCCATGGCATTCTTGCGAAACTTGTTCAAGACATCATCATCACTAAGGATATCAATCGCATGTTGAGCCATCGACGCTACATCTCCGACTTGGCTCATGAAGCCCGTTTTACCATGTATGTTGACTTCAGGTAGGCCTCCGACATCCGTTGAGATCACCGGCACTTCACAGGCCATGGCTTCGAGGGCCGCTAGCCCAAAACTTTCCATCTCAGAAGGAATCAGGAAAAGGTCGGCAATCGCCAATAATTCTTCAATCGCATCTTGCTTACCCAGAAAACGGATTTCGTGACAAAGTCCAATCTTACGACACAATTCTTCCAAATGATGTCGTTCTGGGCCATCACCAATCAATAGTAATTTGCTCGGAATCTTTTGATAAACCTCTTTGAAAATAGCAATGACATCTTCCACCCGTTTTACTTTTCTAAAGTTGGAAGTATGGACTAAGATTCTTTCTCCGTTGGGCGCAATCGCTTTCTTGAAATGATCTTTGTCGCTTTTCCTGAAACGTGCGAAGTCAATGAAGTTATAGATTACTTTGATATCATTCTCAATATTGAATTGGTCTAGTGTTTGCTGCCGCAAACTCTCCGAAACAGCAGTTACACCATCAGATTTATTGATGGAAAAAGCGACGACTGGCGCAAAGGTGCTGTTGTTGCCTACCAAAGTGATATCCGTACCGTGCAAAGTGGTGACAAATGGGATATACTTACCTTCTGTGAGTAGTATTTTCCTGGCCATGTATGCCACCGCAGCATGAGGAATGGCATAATGAACATGGAGAAGATCCAATTTTTCAAACTTCACAATCTCTACCAACTTACTGGCCAATGCCGTCTCGTAAGGGGCATATTCAAAGAGAGGATAATCTTCTCCTGAAACTTCATGGTAGAAAACATTTTCTTGGAAGGTAACTAAACGAGCAGGACGCTTATAGGTGATAAAGTGAATTTCGTGCCCTCTTTTGGCTAATCCTATTCCTAGTTCGGTAGCAAGTACTCCACTGCCACCATACGTTGGATAGCAGACAATTCCAATCTTCATAGGTAGTTTGTATCTGGCTGTTTAATGATCATTTTTATTCGACGACCCTAAAGAAAGGTAATTTTGCAATTGTCATAAGTGTTTTTAACACATTATAACACATGCGAAACATTTTTTTGGGCGTTTTCTAAAAAGAATGGGCAACGAATACACTTCGTGCCCATTCTCCCGATAGAACAGATAAAACGGGAAAGAGTTGAAAAGCCTGATTTAATTTCCGAATTAATTGGCCTTCACCAGTCGTAGCGTGTTTAGCTGTCCATCGACCATAAGGCGAATCAGGTAGATGCCTCGTGGATGTTGATTCATGTCAATTGTGTAATTAATGGTATTAGTGCGCGAGAAATTTTGGTAGAACAAACGTTGCCCGTGCAAATTAAACACAGCGAGTTCCACATCTACTGGATTATTGAAAGCGGCTTGCAATAGACTCACTCCATTAGTAGGATTAGGGGACAAACGTAGCTCACTCAATTGCTCAATTTCTCGTACAGCAGTTCCTATATCAACGGTTGATTGTATCGTTTGCTGACAGCCTTTTCCGTCAAATACCGTTACGGCATAAGTGCCAGGCGTAAGACCGGAAACCATAGCCTCCGTATCTCCTGTCGACCAATTGTAGCTAAATGGTCCTCCCGAACCCGTTGGCGTGATGGTAATGCTACCATCTTCGGCACCATCTTCAGATACATTGATTACATCGGCAGTAAGTGTGAAAGGACTAGAACCACAAGTATTGATGTTGAGGTTGTCGACATCCAACCAGTAATCACCACCACCCCAGATTCCTGTTATGCGGAATTGGGCGGCTAGTCCTTCAAAAGCGCTTAAGTCAACACCTACTTTTCTAAAGGAGGCCGAAGGAACGTGATTGTCTTTATCAATTTTCAAGAGTGTTTGATAGGAATTACCACAATCCGTTGAAATTTGAAGCAGCAATGAATCGGTCGTTAGTGCCAAGGGGTCAGTCCCTTCGCTCCATAGGGTGTAGCGATAATCAAAGGAAATAGACATATTAGCCGCCAATGGAGCATAAAGTGGAGAGGACAGTTCAAAAGTAGGGTTACCACCAAATAAATTGGCTCCAATCACAGTAGAAGCATTATTGTGATCATCTGCTGCAAAAATCGGATTAGTCGAACTATTAAAACTCCAGCCTGCACGCAATTGGCCCGATTCATAATCCTCAGCAAAAGGTAATGCTTGATAGCGTGGGAAGTTAAAGGAAATAGAATCGTTAGCAATCAACTGATCGGGAAGGTTGATCCAGATATTAATGTCATTGTTGGCCTCAGCCAATGAGTTAAAGGTTTGTTGGAAAGCGTAAGTCGTTTGTGTTTGTGTCGGAATCATTAAGGCTCCGACATTTTCGGTGACGACAGCTCCTCCATTGATTTGATAGTTGATATCAAAACCACCTATAGTAGTACTACCGAAATTAAAGATATCTACGATAACAGAATCACTATCCGCACCACAACCATCTGTAGCGTTATTAGCTGATACTAGTGCTAGATCATTTTCTAGCTCTTCGAAAATATATACATTATCGATGGCCATTCCTTCTCGGCCGATTGAGCCATCACTGGAAAAGACAAACCTGACGCGTACATCTTCCGCACCGGCTGTATTCGCCAGGGTATTGGAGGTGATCACCCAGCCATTGAATAGTTCATCTCCATTCCACCAGTCATTAGCCGTATTGTTGTACCAATTAATACCGGTGTCGACGGCGCCTACTTTTCGCCAAACTGTATCCATTTCTGTACGAACCTCCAGCCAAGCTTCATCACAACAGCTTTCTGTATATAATTGTAAAGAAAAAGCAATAGTAGGATCTTCATTCAGCGCAGAAAAGTTCATGCAAGGCGAGATCAAGTAAGAAAGCTCCGCACTATTGTAGTCTCCTCCGAGGTTGGTGACCCAAGCGCCATTTCCACTTGCGGCTCGATTGATTACCGTTCCGGCTGGCTGCCCATATGCCCAAGAAGGGTTTCGGCTAGAATCCTGAACGGTCCATCCACCCCCCCAAGTTTCGAAGTTTTCGAAGTAAGGATAGCTGTCGATAATTGGAATATTAGTAATCGTGATAGAGAAAGAATCATTTAAACTATCACTATCTTCTTCTAAATCGGTCCAGGCGGTAATAACATATTCACCCGGTTCACTGATGTTAGGAAGGGCCTTAAAAGGAATATTGAAGGTACTGTCTTTACCTAATACTCCTGTGAAGAAACCATCTGTAGGTTGCGCCACACCGGAGGCCATCCCATTGATCGAAAAGTTAAACGGGATCAACGATTGTGGTTGGCCACCAAAATTGGCTAGGATTACTTCCAAAGAATCAGTTGTTGGAATACCACATTCGGTAGTTGGGGAAGTAATACCAACGATTCCTACATCCTTAGCCCAGAGCGTCTGAAAGGAAAAGGGACCCGATACGATACTCGAATCTCCATTGGCACAGATGCCAAACATATAGAAATCATAGGCCGTATTTTCTTCCAAATCTGGGATTCTAAGATTATTTCGTCCACTGACGCTGAGCACGCGGGCATCTGGACTGCCTGGTGTAAAGCCAGCTTTATTCACTTCGACAATATAAGTGCCCATGGGGTCAGAGTAATCCCAGCTAATATCTGTAAAGAACGACCTAACGTCATCTATCCGAATAGCCGGAATAGGGGGGCAGCTAGGACAAATCGCCGCATCTGAATAGGATACTCCCCCGGGAGGGAAAGGGCCAGCAGCAAAAACAACATTTCCTTCTCCATCCTGTAAACCGTACAATACCTCATTGTCAAACCCACCTGATACAAATTCAAGCTTGATAGAGTCGCCCGTCATTACATTCAAAGGAATTACCCGTTGTACCCCATCATCATCCACACTATTAAGGGTGTAAGTGTTTATTTCCCCATTGACAGTTGCAATGACGGAAGCTCCATTCCAACCATCACCAAAAGTGTCAAATAAACTCAATGTATAATTACAGGGAAGTTGCCCGAAGGCAGCAGTAGAACTAATCAGTATAGAAAGCGCGATAGTTGCTAAGGAAGAAAGATGCTTCATAAATAATTATGTTTAAGACAAGCTTGTTCATCATTGCGAGACAGAAGCTTAAAATTAAATAAAAAATTATAACTTATGGCCTTTGATTAAACAAGTGAATACTTCAAGCGCCTAGTATTCGTCAGCAAACTTACAATTCTATAAACATTTTCATATAACTGGTGTTACCCATAAGATTAAAGATGAAAGAATATAGTAGAGTTCAATATTAGTGCAAGTAGTTGATTTAAAATCTTTTGTAGACGTGGCGATATATTCAATCAAAGACCTCGAGAAACTTTCTGGCATTAAAGCGCACACCATCCGCATCTGGGAACAGCGGTATGGGATTATTATGCCTAAAAGAACACAGACTAATATTAGGTATTACGAAGATAAAGACCTCAAGCTTGTACTAAATATAGCTTTACTCAATCGTAACGGAATTAAGATTTCTAAAATTGCCAAGATGACGCACCAAGAAATTGCCGAAAAGGTAGGTGCAATTTCTGAAATTAATTTTGAGTACGGAACCCAACTAGACGCCCTAACGATCTCCATGATCGAAATGGATGAGTATAAATTTGATCGGATTGTTTCCACGAATATTCAACAAATTGGTTTTGAGCGAACGATGCTCGAAATCATTTATCCCTTTTTGGATAAATTGAGCCTACTTTGGTTGACGGGCTCTATCAACCCTGTGCAAGAGAACTTTATCAGTTATCTGATTCGGCAAAAATTGATCGTAGCGATCGACAAAGAGCCGCTGATTGCAGAGGGGAATAAGAAATTTATCATTTATTTGCCAGAAGGTGAGCGACAAGAACTAAGCCTTCTATTTATGCATTATCTCTTAAAGTCTCGCCAGAATAGAGTGGTGTATCTTGGACAAGAGATCTCTATCTCGGACCTAAAAGATGCCTGCGATATTCACAAGCCTGACTTTATCTTTACGATGATTACGGAAACTTTTGCCAAAGAACCTGTACAACATCTGTCTCTTATACAC
>CAJXUM010000217.1 GCA_913060855.1 uncultured Lewinella sp.
CAGCGTCAGATGTGTATAAGAGACAGATCTCCTACTTGGCATCATAATTCTAGGTTGCACACCCAAGGTGCAGCAGCGTTTTATGCAGGTCGCTGACATTACACAGTTACCGGCAGAAATGGAAAACACCAGCGCTATGCGTATCGGTGGTACTTGTCAAAGCTATGCCGGGTATTTTCCCGATACCAACTACCTCGACCATATTCCTATCAAGTATATTCGCGTGAATGTCCACTGGTTTAATTCCGCCGACAGTTCAAAAAATAAGGTAGGACAGACGGCGATTGACTTTGCTAAAGGCTTAATCGATACCGCCAATAAAGACCTAGAGCGCAATCAGGCGATGTGGCTCCCGCACGGTAATTCTACGCAACTACTTCCTATTCGTCATCGCTACGTCCTAACCCCTCGCCCCAATGATCCGAATGACGATGGTATCTATTTCCACTTTGTGGAGGATGAATCTTGCTATTTAGTACATAAGGGTAAGAATACCAACTTGTACAAACGAGGGATTATTCGAAAATATGGTGTCCAACTAGATACGGTCTTGAATATCTTCATCATGCCTCATCATCCCGATAGCGTGGCCTCCCCTACCTATCGCCCTAGCAGTACGGGAGTAGCATTGGGCCCTGCTGTAAAAATCGCTGGCATGGCAGAAAATGATCGCCCTAGCTGGGAGTTTAGAAGTTTGTTGAATCATGAGATCGGGCACATTTACGGCCTCACACATACCTGGGCTTATAATGATGGCTGTAACGATACGCCCAAGCATAGCCAATCTTGCTGGAGCAGAAACCAGCGGCCAGAATGCAAAGACCAAACCTCCAATAATGTGATGGACTATAATGCGGAGCAAAATGCTTGGACGCCCTGCCAAATTGCGAAAGTCCAAAAGCGAATGGCGGATACAAAGACCAAAGCGAGAGGTTTCCTCCAAGAAAGATGGTGTAGCTTGAACCCCAATGCACATATAAGCATTCGGGACAGTATCAGCTGGAAAGGAGCCAAAGACCTGGAAGGCCACCTGACTATCGAAAGAGGTGGTTCGCTAACGGTTGAATGCCGACTTTCCTTACCAAAGGATGGACGAATCAACGTAAAAGCTGGTGGTCGACTGATTCTGAAAGATGCCCAACTGC
Organism: uncultured Lewinella sp.; assembly: GCA_913060855.1. Classification (GTDB taxonomy): domain Bacteria; phylum Bacteroidota; class Bacteroidia; order Chitinophagales; family Saprospiraceae; genus DT-111. Next base: position 1,146 of record CAJXUM010000217.1, read on the forward strand.
ATAATTCCTGTGGCGAAGAATGGGAAGGGATTCAAATAGAAGAAGTCGGGAAGGAAAAAGGAGAGGTATTTTTCGTTGGAAATCCCAACATTGAGAATGCAAGGAATAAGATAGACTTATCTTCCTCCGATACCATCAGTGGTGAATAGCCTCACTTCTGATTCTGTTTTAAACACTAAGTAGTCAAACCCCACATGTCTAATTGCTTTCAAAAAAAAGGTTGTGTTAAACCAATGGGTTGTTATACAGGGTAGTTTCTTAATTAAATTGAGTGAATGTTGTTCTACCACTAATCAATCAAGAAGAGAGTTTACACACAGGGCCTGACTCAACTTAGCATTTGAGGAAATAGGAAATAAAACCTACCTCCCACAATATCTTATCGCTGCGGAAACCATATGTGCATATCTGATGGGTCATCTTTTGCGAACAAAAGATGTCTAATAGTCGATGTTGAGGGCTTTTAAAGGAAGTAAAAGGGAATAGTAAAAAAAGTTGTAGTCTTAAAGTAGTACACAAATATATAAAAGAAAAATTCTTCCACATAATATAAGGCTGTATCTATTTCCATACAGCCTCAAAAAAAGCTTTCTGTTAACTTGGGATCGTTTAAATGATCGTTAGCGCATGTTTGGACTAACATGCGCTAACGATCATCTACTACGGCCCTACTTCTTCAATCCACTTGTCATTTCTGCTGGCTTGACCCACTCATCAAATTGCTCAGCGGTCAAAAGCCCCAACTCAATAGCAGCTTGCTTCAGCGTCGTGTCCTCGGCATAGGCCTTTTTGGCGATCTTGGCTGCATTATCATAGCCAATTTTGGTATTGAGGGCTGTCACCAACATGAGAGAATTATTCAAATGCTCAGTGATGCGCTTCTGATTCGCTTCAATTCCTTGTGCACAATTTTCATCAAAACTTCGGCAGGCATCCCCGATCAAACGGGCAGAGGTAAGAAAGTTGAAAATCATCATCGGTTTGAAGACATTCAATTCAAAATGTCCAGTCATACCGCCGATATTAATGGCTACATCATTTCCTACTACCTGGGCCATCGCCATAGTCAAAGCTTCCGACTGAGTCGGATTCACCTTGCCTGGCATAATAGAAGAACCTGGCTCGTTGGCTGGAATAACAATTTCGCCAATACCAGATCGCGGCCCGGAACTCAACATTCGAACATCATTCCCGATTTTCATCAGAGAACAAGCTACTGTTTTCAAAGCACCATGTGCCTCCACGATAGCATCGTGAGCAGCTAGGGCTTCAAATTTGTTTTCAGCTGTGATGAAAGGTAAGCCAGAAAGCGTGGCAATATGTGCGGCTACATTTTCAGAATAACCAGGAGGGGTATTCAAACCCGTCCCCACAGCCGTTCCACCCAAAGCCAATTCGGAAAGGTGCTCCAAAGTATGCTTAATCGCCCGGATACCATGATTGAGTTGAGAGACATAACCAGAAAACTCTTGTCCGAGGGTAAGTGGCGTAGCATCCATAAAATGAGTACGACCAATCTTAACCACATCCGTCAAAGCTTCCGATTTAGCTTGCAAGGTATCTCGCAGGGCTTCAAGTCCAGGAATGGTGTTCTCAATCAGAATGGTATAGGCAGCAATATGCATCGCTGTTGGAAAAGTATCATTAGAAGATTGTGATTTATTCACATCATCATTTGGATGAAGGGCTTTCTCCTTATCCAATAGGTCTCCCCCATTTACTACATGTCCACGATTAGCGACCACTTCGTTCACATTCATATTTGATTGTGTGCCGGAGCCTGTTTGCCAAACTACCAGCGGGAATTGATCATCTAACTTACCGGCAGAAATTTCATCACAAACCTGCGCAATCAAATCTGCTTTTTCCGTCGCTAATACACCTGCATCTCGATTGGTATAAGCGGCTGCTTTTTTTAGAATGGCAAAAGCCTTGATCACCTCAATAGGCATCGTGTGCCCTCCAATTTTGAAGTTTTCAATGGAGCGCTGCGTTTGTGCGCCCCAGTATTTGTCTGCAGGCACGTCGATATAACCAATGCTGTCTTTTTCTTTTCTGAATGTCATAGTCAAATGGGTTGGATTTTCGGCCTCAAAGGTAGCTAATTCAAAATAATTTGCCGCTCAAATTGTCTCATACTTTTATGATTAATAGAAAGCGAGTATATTCGCGGCATACAGGCAATTTGTTCAATTCAATCTGATGGTGAACAATGTCCTAAAAACGAGCGTTACAGAGATAACATAACATTCATTCTTATACTGTATTCATAAAAAAATCCACTTATGGCTTTTCAACTACCTGAGCTTCCTTATGCATTCGATGCTTTGGAGCCCCATATTGATGCAAGAACAATGGAAATCCACTACGGCAAGCACCACGCCGGATATACTAATAAGCTAAATGCTGCGATCGAAGGGAGCGATTTAGAGAAAATGAAAATCGAAGATATTTTAGCTAATGTATCTACTCATCCAACTGGCGTTCGCAACAACGGAGGGGGATTCTATAACCACAGCTTATTTTGGTCAATCATGTCTCCAGATGGTGGTGGCGAGCCTAGCAGTCGCATGAACATCCACAAGGCAATCGAGAGAGATTTCGGTAGCTTTGAGAGCTTCAAAGACGAATTCGCTAAAGCCGCAGCTACTCGCTTTGGTTCGGGTTGGGCTTGGTTGTGTGTAGATAGCAACGATAAGCTTTTTGTTTGCTCTACCGCTAACCAGGATAATCCATTGATGGACGTGGTTGATGCAGATGGTACGCCTATTCTTGGATTGGATGTCTGGGAACACGCTTACTACTTGAACTATCAAAACCGTCGCCCTGACTATATCAATGCATTTTTTAATGTAGTCAACTGGGATGCTGTAACCAAACGTTACAATGATGCTAACCCAGGTGCGTCTGATTTATAGGTCTTCTTGTAAGTAATCAGATACGAATAAGATACCAGGGGCCGCTTGCTTAATGCATAGCGGCTTCTGTCGTTTAGAACTTTTTCAATCCTGCTCTTATACCCCTCATGGAAGGCTTAATGGGGGCTAAAACATAGGCCTAGGAAAGAAAATTACGCTCTACTCACTAGATTAATGAAAATTCTATTTACTTTGATGTGACTTATTGACAGAATCATGTCTTAAAAAAGAGCTGTAGTAAGAATGGGTAATTAACCCTGAATAACTAAACATGAAAAAGGCAGAATCTATTGATCCTTCGTTGTTTTAAAATATTCTCTATTTGATTTTCCATCACGACAGCTTCTTTATTATTTATTCACACTAAATTATTTCAAATGGGTTTATTCTCTTTTATCAAAAATGCAGGCTCTAAACTTTTCAACCGATCTAAGAAGGAAGAAGAAGTTAAAGAAGTTGAATTAACAAGAGCTCAAGCTTTACAACAAGAAATCCAAAATTTAGGCCTCCCTATTAGCAATCTTAATGTAGACCTTGGACAGGCCGTAATTGTACACGGTGTAACGGATACGAATGCCAATCGCGAAAAGGTAATTCTTGCCTTGGGTAATGTAGAGGGTGTAACGGCAGTAGATGACCGTATTACTGTAACAAATCCAGAACCAGAGGCTGTATTTTACGAAGTAGTAAAAGGAGATAGTCTTTCTAAGATTTCCAAAGCGCATTATGGAGATCCAATGAAATACAATCAAATTTTTGAGGCTAACAAGCCGATGTTATCACATCCTGATAAAATCTATCCAGGCCAGGTATTAAGAATTCCTCAAGCTTAAGATATAGTATTTCTCTTGTAGAAATAAAAAGTTTGCTCAGCAACAAGGCTTGTAATCAAGCTAAGTGCTGAGCAAATTCCTTTCTTTTCCTTTCCTTTTGTGATTCTGTGACTATATGTATTGGATGAGTATTCGCCCCACTCAAAAGGGGGCACTTCGATGGTGAATCTAACTAGTCCATATTACTTCTCTCTCTTAGTCAAATCCTCCACCTAGTGTACCTCCAATTGTAGAGAGGGTCTTTTGGGGTTATCGATGCCGCAAAAATGCAGTCTAGCACAAGCTAGTACCTATATCAAAGGGCAACTTATTCAATAAGATTTATATCGACTTATAAGAGCATGCTCTTAGCTATGGGTCTTGCATTTCATGAAAGTAGACAGCAAGTCAATGGGAAGGAAAACTTTTTTGACACACTAAACTGATGCTATAAAGGCTTGAAAAGCAGATGTCATTTGGAGACCTCCACTAAAGCAAATGCTAAAATAGGCGTAAATATCCAGTCCTAAAATACCTCAAAAGTCGTATTTATATATAGCCGTTTCTAATACATTTTGCAATCAGCTGCACGGTATTACGACAATCTAATCGTTTCAAGATATTCTGGCGATGTGTTCTGATCGTATGATAGGAGAGGTATAACTTAGCGGCTACTTCTTGTGCAGAAAAGCCATCAGCTAATAATCTAATGATTTCCATCTCTCTTTTAGAGAAAGGCCCCTCCGTCTGATCCAAGTCCAGTTCTCCATCTAGGACATCTAAGCCCAAATAAGAAGGTTCGCCCTGTAAGCCAATAAAAGAGATTTTGTGGTTATTACTATCTACCAGGTGTGTGATATCCGCATGTACACCAATCACCTTCCCCAATTTTCCATTATCATCCACGGAGATGGCAATAGCTTGGTGGAGCATGAGCCGATAACGGCCCGCTTTGTCCAACAATCTAAAGCAATAACTAATCTTATAGCGGGGAATCTTTTCGGTAGGTAGTTGCTGAAATAAAAAATAAGTTGCCATTTTCTCACAGTTTAGAAAATGACCAATGTCTTCTGGATGAATTCGTTCGGCTAAAGCATTAAGCTGTATCCCGACAGGACTGAGGCCCAACATTTCTTCGATACTATCGTGCATATACACGATATTCAAACTCGAAAAATCCAGCAAATAATAGTAAAAAGGGCCTGGGCAAAAAATAGCTCCTAGGTATTCCTCAATTTTCTGTGGAGAGATCTGAAGTTCTTCTCTAGACAATTTATGCTCAAAAGACTTCCAAACCGTCCTAAGCTTTCCTAAATTTTCGTCCATGTTTACTTTATAGCTATAGAATATCAGTTAGCGCAAAGCTGTTGTCAACTTTAGTTGCTGCAATGACAAGTTCCTTTTAAAGGAATAATTTTCTAATGGGAAAGTGTTGGAAATAGTTAGATGCTTCTGTAAAGATAAGAAATCTTCGGCAGGCATACCGCAAAACGGCTTATTAGTGCCGAAAAAAGAAGGATTCATTCCAGGGTCCGAAAAAAAGCAGAGACTCCCCTTAAATAGTCCGTAATTGCAGTCATAAGTAGTAAAAACAGCATTGACATAAACATGGTTTTTTATACAAAGCAGTTCAAAAAAGTAGATAGCTCTACTTACACTCACTTGTTTTTCAGTCTGCCTATGGTCTCATACATCACCTATACTTGGGAGGCTCAATAGATAGCTTCCCAAGCTAATGGGATAAAGAAAAATTATACGCTGCTTAAGCAGTTTCCACAATCACAAATCGTCAGGTCTTTAAGACCAATCTTTCGTTTAACAGTACCACAGTAGTAAAATTGTAATTAGGAAATTTACTTGTTTTATCGAACCATCTTCCATTGGGAGATGGTTTTTTATGTAAGAATTTGGCTGCGTTTAAACCTCAGGAGGAACTGAGCGTCCAACTAAGAAACGGCATGCGCAACTTACTATGCTTGATGGGAGTATTATTGCTTTCCACTACCCTATCCGGCCAAGACCTTTATTTCCCACCAATTACAGGAGATACATGGGAGAATATCGATCCCACATCAATGGGTTGGTGCTCAGAAAGAGTAGATGACCTCATTCGTTTTGTAGGCGAGAAGAATACCAAGTCTCTGCTCATCTTGAAGGATGGAAAAATTGTCATAGAACAATATTATGATGATCATGATCAAGATGCTCCCTGGTATTGGGCATCAGCGGGCAAAAGTTTGGTGGGTATGCTCGTAGGTTTAGCGCAGGAAGATGGTTTTATCGATATCAATGAGCCCACTCGAACTTATTTAGGCAGCGGCTGGACCAGTACAACAACCAATCAAGAGGCACAAATAACCATAAAAAGTCAACTCTCAATGGCTTCAGGTTTGGATGATGGAGTGGAAGCGGTGGGTTCTACGCAAAATTGTTTCGAACCGGCTTGTTTCCAATATCTAGCTCCTCCTTATGGTCGGTGGGCCTATCACAATTCTGCCTATCGGATTTTACAAAATGTACTAGAGACTACTACTGGGCAAAACAAATTCAATTATACCCGATCTCGTTTGGGCGATAGAATCGGTATGAAGGGTTTCTGGTTAAACTATGTGTACTATAGTTCGGCCCGGGACATGGCTCGTTTTGGCTTATTAGCACTGAATCGAGGTATTTGGGCTACCGATACCTTATTGCATGATACTACCTATTTTAATGCCATGATTAACCCTTCTCAGTCTGAGAACCCTTCCTATGGCTACCTATGGTGGCTCAATGGCCAATCTGCTTTCCAGCTTCCAGGTATACAATTGAAAATTAATCGAATGATTATCCCAGAAGCACCTAGCGACTTATTTGCCGCTTTGGGAAAGAACGATCAAAAAATATATGTCGTACCGAGTGAAGGTCTTGTCGTGATTCGGCAAGGAGAATCGGCCGGCGGCATTGCATTGGCTACGTCTTCTTTTGATTCGGAATTGTGGGAACGACTGGGGAATATGAGCTGTACGGTGAGTAGTACTAGTGTAGATAGGGAAATACCTTTTTCTATTTCGCCGAATCCTGTCGGCCATCAAATTCATATCCAAACTGAAGCCACTATCCAAGGGGTTAGGATTTATAATATGCAGGGACAGTTGGTGTATGCAGCTGATTCGGGTGCAGAGTCTGTTATTCCTGTATCGGGTTTATTAGCAGGTACTTATTTTGTGCAGGTGCGGACGAGTGCGGGGGTGGGTATTCGGAAGGTGGTGAAGGTATGAGCACGTAGCCGTCAATTTATTGGCGAGACTCGAGGGCAAGGACGGGGCAAGGTGCCGGTTGGAAACCGGGCACCAACGGCGGAAGCAGCGAGTACCGGCGGCGAGGCTTGATTTTGATTGCTATTGATGGGTTTATTGTATAGTGACAGCAGGCTGGCAGAGGCGAAGGACCTGTCTCTTATACACA
>CAJXUM010000218.1 GCA_913060855.1 uncultured Lewinella sp.
CGAGATCAGCCTCGGTCTCGTGGGCTCGGAGATGTGTATAAGAGACAGGGCTCTCCCTTTTCATACTTGAACATGGCTACGCGATACAGTCGATCTTTTTGGGTGTGAAACTGATCATAACTCTTTTCAAATCGAACGTATTGCCAAAGCAGCAGACAGGCAGTCATACCAATGGCTAAACCAAAGATATTCACGGCAGAATAAAGTCGATTCTTAGATAGATTCCGCCAAGCGATTTTTAGATAATTTTGTAACATAGTCGGAGATTTTTAGAATGAAGTCGTTTTGTGCCAGGCTGTTATTAGGTGTAGTCTAAATGGTCGCCGAGCATATAACAGGGTAATTTTTCAACAATTCCTAGGGCCGATTATTGCTCTCGCAAGCTTTTCACCGGGTTGCTCCAGGCTGCTTTTAGGCCTTGATGCAAGATGGAGGCTAGTGCCAGGACTATCGTCAATACACTGGCCAGGACAAATACAGACCAATGCAAATCAATATGATAGGCAAAATTTCCTAGCCAGGATTGCATGGCGAAATAGGCCATGGGAATGGCCAGGCCATTGGCAACCAGCAATAGTAGCATAAATTGCTTAGAGAGTAAAGTGGTAATCTGCACCGTCGTGGCTCCTAGTACTTTTCGCACACCAATTTCCTTTAAACGGAATTGCACCATAGTCGCCATCAAACCATACAAACCAAGACAAGCCAGTAATATGGTCAGAATACTAAAGAAATTGATCAAGCCTGAGAAACCCTGATCGGCTTGATATACATCATTCATTTGCTCATCAATGAAAGCGAATTCAAAGGGTAGGTCAGAAGCAAATTGTGCCCAATTCTCTTGGAGAGAGGAAACTGTTTCCTGGATGTTATCCGTTTTTACCCGGAGAATAAAATGCCGCATCCTGGTTTCTGGTACAACAATCACGAGTGGCCCAACGGGATCATGCAGTGACTTATAGTTGAAATCCTCCGTCACTCCAATAACTTCTGCTTCTTTGATATTACTCACTTGGAGTTTTTGCCCAAGGGGCTTATCAAATCCAAAAACTTTTGCAGCGGCTGCATTGATGATCACCGCACTAGAGGTATCGCTAGGATGTTCCCTTGAAAAATCTCGACCTTCCACCATTTTCACACCCAACGTACTTAGATAGCCATAATAGCCCCCCATTAGATTCATGGCAGGGGCATCTTCGGCATTCACTCCCTCGGGGATGATGGGAACAGAACCATAATCATCGTCAAATATATCTCCGGCAGAAAGGCTTAAAACGTTAGGGTTTTGGGTAAATAACTGCTCGGCCAGCGGGTAGCGTTCTAAAAAGTCCTGCGTTTGCATCGTCAGACTAATCAGTTGTTCTTTTTCAAAGCCGAGTTCCTTATTGCGAATAAACCGCATCTGCTGCGTAACAACCAAACTCGAAGCAATCAATGCCCCGGTCACCACAAACTGTGCTATAATCAGGGCTTTACGGGTATTCAAGCCTTTCTGTCCCGTTTTCACCTGTCCTTTCAATACATCTACTATCCTAAATCGGGATAAAACGGAGGCGGGATAAAGGCCCGCCAGAAATCCGGCAATTATCGCCAAGCCAATGAAGGCTGGAATCAAAACTAAATAATCCACCAGAGACAACTCACTCTGCAAACCTAAGGCCCCAAATATGTAGCCCTTGAACAATTCTACCAATAGTAAGCCGACCGCTAAGCTAAAAAGCGCAACGACTACTGCCTCTCCTACAAATTGCCCAAATAGCGTTTTTCGTAAAGCGCCCATCACCTTTCGAATACCGGTTTCGCGTGCGCGTTTGATCGACCTAGCGGTGGAAATATTCATGTAATTGAAGCCCGCTACCAGTAAGAGTAAAAAGGCGAGCACTGATAGTCCATAAGTATAAACCAAACTACCATTCTTATGCGCATTGCTGTTGAGCAAGGCGCCAGAATGAAAGTAGACGTCCTTCAAAGGTTGCAAATGCAAAGTAGCTCTGTCTGCTCTTTGGGCACTCATATTATCCGCCAAGAACTGATCCAATTGTGCTTCCACAACCGGGGCGCTTTCCGCTTCATTCAATAATAGATAGGTATGAAAAGAAATCCACCCCCAACTCTGCAAATTGACAGGATAACCAAAGGGAACCTTGAACGTAGAAAAGGAAATCAAACCATCAAAGTCCAAATGGCTATGACGGGGTGCTTCCTTGAGTACTCCCGTGACTGTCAAAGAGGTTTCCCCATCCAATATTAGGTTTTTCCCCATGGGGTTTTCCGACTGGAAATAACGTGCCACCATCTCTGGTGTCAATACAATGGAGTTGGGCGCAGCCAATGCTGTCGTTGGGTCACCAAGCTGGAAAGGAAAACTAAAGAGATCAAAAAAGGCGGGGTCAGCATACACCAAATCTTGTTCATAGTGTTGCTGATCTTCGTAAGAAACAATAAGGTCTTGGGTATATCTTAAACGAACGGCTTCCTCCACTTGCGGATAGTTATCCACCATGGTGGGTCCCATGGGAGGCGAAGTAGTGACGAGCTGTCTGCCATCGGGGACTTTGATCGTTTCATCATAGGTCAGGCGAAAAACGCGATTTCCATTTTCATGCCACCGATCAACGCCCATTTCATGATTGACATAAAAGAAAATGGCAATCACACCCGCAAACCCAATAGCCAAGCTGAGGATATTGATGGTGGCTATTACCTTGTCTTTGAAAAGAGACCGAATAGCAATTTTCAAGTAGTTTTTTAACATAGTCGGAGATTTACTTAGTTCTGCTTTATGTCTTCTTTGCCGCTAAGTAACTAGACAAAACAGGCAAAAGAAGACGTAAAGAGGACTAAGTCAGCGCAGCGCCACCCTCCCAATCACTCCTCCTTCAAACTCTTCACCGGATCAGCTACTGCGACCTTCAGGGATTGCAAGCCAACGGTGAACCAGGCTAGACTAATCGCCCCCAGTCCAGCCATGACAAAAACCCATACCGGAATCGCCATTTGGACAGGAAAGCCTTCCAGCCACTCACTAATAAACCAATAAGAAAGAGGCATTGCAATCAATAAAGCGACAATCACCAAGCGCGTGAACTCCTTAGATAGAAGCTGCACAATCTGGCGGGAGCTAGCTCCCAAAACTTTGCGTATTCCAATTTCTCGAGCACGTCTTTCCGTATTGAAGACAGAGAGTCCAAACAAACCCAGACAGGCAATGACAATAGCTAAAACAGTAAATACTCCTAGGGTACGCCCCAAGCGCTGATCGGCTCGAAATAGCGCATCAAAATCCTGGTCTAAAAAGGAAAAGACCAATGGATTGCCAGGTTGAAACTCGTTCCAAGTCGCCTTGACAGCAGCCATGCCTGCATCGGTCTGCCCCGCCGCCAAGCGGATCGCCACATAGTCACGTTGAAAATCTGGGAAGTAATATTGAATAGCGAGCGGTTTTATCTCATTGTAATAGGATTCAAAATTGAAGTCTTGCACGACACCAATGACCTGTAGTTTTTCTTCATCTGGTGCACCTTGATTTTTGACGATATATTGCCCTACTGGATTTTCCAAGCCTAGGCTACGAACAGCGGCCTCATTCAGGACAATAGCCGTAGAGTCCGTTCCCATTTCGGGCTGAAAAGACCGGCCCTCTTTTATCTCTAGCCCAAGCGTTGGCACAAAATTAGGGTCAGCCCTAAACCAGGTTATTCCTTGGCTGGTATTGGCGCCTTCTACTCGAAAGTCTCGCATATCCTTGAAAGGCTGAAAGGGTATGCCCGTGCTAAAACTAGCATCCAACACACTCGTCTCCGATTCCAAGCTACGCTTGAAACTCTCCCATTGCTCTCGCACTTCCTTATCATTATTGATCACCAATACATTTTCCTTATCAAATCCTTTCTGATTAGACCGAATAAATGACATCTGCTGACCGACCAACAAAGTAGAAATAATCAAACCGATAGATATAACAAATTGGAAGACCACCAAGGCATTTCTAAATCCAATAGCTCCACCCTTGGCAAAACCCAGCTTTCCTTTCAATACGTCAATAGGACGGAAAGAGGAGAGAAAGAAGGCAGGATAACTGCCCGAAATAAGCCCCACTGTAAGAAGTAAGACCAGGCTAGATTGCCACAACCAAGGTTGCAACAGCCAATCAGCAGGAATACTTTTACCGCTAATCAGCGCAAAGGGCGTCCGAAAAATCTCCGCTAAGCCAAAGGCCAGCACGCCCGCGATTAAACTATAGGTAAGAGATTCCAATAGAAATTGCCCAATGAGATGCCCCCGGCCAGAGCCCAGCGTTTTGCGAATCCCTACTTCTTTGGCTCGCTTGGAGGCTTGGGCTGTAGACAGATTCATGAAATTGATACAAGCCAAAAATAAGACGAGTAGGGCAATCGTCGATAGGATAGTAATCATCGTGGCATTGCCATTGGGTTGATGTTCCCGCAGATAATTGGAATTCAGATGTATATCCGATAGGGCTTGTAGACGGTAATCAAAAATGGCGTCTTCTGGTCCAACTCCAATTTCCGATTTAGCCATAAATGGGCGGCCATATTTCTCGGCAATGGCGCTCAACTTAGCTTGCAGATTGGATCGGCCATCCAAGCGATCAAGGGCTTCAGGGGAAACCTTCAGATAGGTATGCATTACATTCCAAGCCCAATTGGGTTGGTTTATGATTTCTTTGTAGCCAAAATTCGCATTGACTAGCATGTCGAATTGGAAATGGGTATTGGAGGGCGGATCAACAACCGCCGTTACCTGGCGAGCGGTCTGGCTTCCGCCAAACAATATCGTTTTCCCAATCACCTCTTTATTGTCCAACGCCTGCTGTCCAAAATAACGAATCGCTGTGGCCTTGGTCAGTACCATTCCCTGCAAATCCTGAAAAGCGGTCGCCCCGTCTCCTTGAATGATATTGAAATCCAATACCTCCAAGAAATTAGGATCGACAATGTATATATTCGTTTCTCGGAAAGAGACATCTCTTCCTCCTACTTCCTCTTTCGGTAGCCGCATGGTAGAATCGTTCCACTTAAAAGCCCGTGCTGCCTGTCTCACCTCTGGCACTTCAGCCTGAATAACATCTCTTAAGGGTGGCGGGGTTGTCGCATATATATCAGATTTAGGATCATCGCCCCAATGTGTAGTTACGCGGTATACCTGCTGGTAATCGCCATGAAACTGATCATAAGTCTGCTCTTGATGAATGTATTGCCATAGCAACAAGCTCACTGCGATACCCAGCGACAGTCCCAAAATATTCACGACGGAAAAGACTTTATTCTTCACTATACTTCGCCAAGCAACTCTCAGATAGTTTCTAAACATAAGTGATTCACATTATTTACTGCTTAGAAACCAAAAAACATGCCACGCCGATAAAGCACTAACTATCATGCCATTAGTGATATTTACTTGCAAAAAAAATGTGCGATGGTGAACAAGTAGTGTTCGTTTATGGACAGTGGGGAGGGAAAATCAAAATATCGTAGCCCTCGCTTTCTTGGCAGCCTCGGCCTTGTCTTTTGATTTTGATTCCAATTCACATTTTGATTGAGTAAGGACAGCAGGAGCTGTCGAAAGGCGAGGACGCGGCAAGGTACACAGCTGGAGCTCGTGTACTAACCGCAGAAGCAGCGATGAACACGCCTTTTGATTTTGATTAATCCATATCCCCATAATTCGAATACCCTTTCCGCAATTTCATCGCAATCCGGTCTCGAAGGCGCTGAGGCTGTACCACTTCGACCGAATCGGCAAAACCCAGTATCAGTCTTTCTATTTCAAAATTGTGATGCACATAGAGGCTGATCAGAATACTACCATTGGGATATCGCTCCAATAATTTTTGGGAATGGTGAATCGGCTTCGTCAGTACATAAGGTGCATTATATCGATCCACCCTCATTTCAATTTGAATCAAATCTGAATCGCCATGTACAGTGACGCCAAAAGTGTTCCTGTAATATTCATCAGCATCAAAATTCTGCTGGGAGTATACCTTATCCAAATCAAAGTTAATCTGGATGATTCGGTCCAGGGCGAGCGTGAGGATTCGGGTTTCTCCATCATTACGGCCCACTACAAACCAACGATTATTGTATTCTTTCAAAATATAGGCATGGAGTAGGATTTGACTGGAAGTTCTGGCGCTAAAGGATTGGTATTCGATTTCCAGTACAATTTTTTTGATAATAGCTTGGTATAGCGTATCCAGGTGATTTAATCCTTTCAGGTGCTCATTCTTATCGATATGGATGATGGGTGCTTGGTGATTTTTCTCGCGATACACCTTGTCCTCTAATTTCTGGATCACTCCATTCAATTCATTAAACAAGGAAAAGTCTTTGAACTGCTTGAGCATTTCTACCGACTCGGTGAGTACATCCATATCGATTTCAGTCAAGGGAATATCAGTGATACTGAAGTCTTCGGCTTCGTATCGATAGTATTTTCGCTCATAGACTTCGATCGGCGCATTGTAGCCGAGCTTATCACTCCGCATCATCTGGATATCCAGCTGTACGGTGCGTTTACTCACATTAGTCAGTTTGCCTTCGTATTCATATAAAGCTTCAGAGCAAGCCTTAATCAGATCATCCAGCATCCAGCGGCGCTGCCGATTCTGCAAGCATTTATCAATAGTGCGATATCGAATAAGGGCGTTTTTATTTAAGGCCATAAGTGGGTTCAAATGAAGGTCCAAAAATTAAATTTATCATTATTTTTTAACTACGCAAAAAGATTGCGCACTTAGGTTCTAGGTTTGTAGTAAATAATTTAATCATGAATATCACAGGAAAAACATTAATCGGATTGGGGTACAAGCCAGGAAAATGGTTTAAAGAAGCTATTGAAGTAGCCAACGCACAAGCATTGGCTGGAGAGACATTAATACAATACCTGGATAATTTGCAACCCAACACCATCGATCCACATGAAGTGGCGCCCGCTTATCATAAAAACATCCAGGCTGAATCAGAGATAGAAGTCGATAATATCCAAAGCGTTTTCAAAACTATGGATACCTTGATGAAGACACCTACTATTGTAAATGGCGCTGTTATGCCCGATGCTTGTCCAACGGGTAAAATGGGACAAATTCCGGTCGGAGGGGTGGCTGTCGCCAAAAATGCGATTCATCCAGCTATGCATAGTGCCGATGTTTGTTGCTCCGTCATGATGACTTCTTTTGGAAAGGTTGATCCGAAAAAAGTCTTGGACGCTGCTCATGCTACGACACACTTTGGAGGAGGAGGACGTAATGACCTTTTCGATTTCCCAAAAGAGCTAGAAGACAAGATCAGAGAAAACTATTTCTTGAAGGGAGATAGAAGTGTTCAGTTAGCTAAAACGCATTTGGGGACACAAGGTGATGGCAACCATTTTTTATATATCGGTATTTCCAAAGAAACCGGTCAGACGGTGATGGTGACCCATCATGGAAGCCGCGGATTTGGTGCCAATCTATTCAAAAACGGAATGAAGGTAGCCGAGGGTTTCCGCAAGGATTTATCACCAAAAACCTTGACGACCAATGCGTGGATTCCTTATACCGAACAAGCGGGAAAGGACTATTGGAATGCGCTACAAGTGGTTCGTGAATGGACTAAATTGAATCATACCGTTTTACATCAAACCACTTGCGAAAAGTTAGGTATCGAACCGACGCTTCGCTTCTGGAATGAGCATAACTTTGTATTCAAAGACGGAGATTTGTTTTATCACGCCAAAGGGGCGACCCCATTGGACGACAAATTTGTTCCGGACTCTACCGACGGGCTTCGTTTGATTCCTTTGAATATGAAGGAACCTGTTTTGGTCGTGAAGGGAAAAACGACAGCCAATAACTTAGGTTTTGCACCACATGGTGCAGGACGTAACATCAGTCGATCTCAGCACATCCGTAACAACTCGGATCGAACCATCGCTGAAATCTTTGCGGAAGAAACTGCTGGTCTAGATGTTCGCTTCTTCTCTGGACATGTCGATATTTCTGAATTACCAACTGCCTATAAGAATGCCCAAAATGTGCAAGCACAGATGAAGACATTCGGTTTGGGAGAGGTTGTAGATGAAATCCTACCCTATGGTTGCATCATGGCCGGAGATTGGAAAATCGATGCACCTTGGCGTAGAAAAAAGAGAAGAAAATCAGAAGTGCGCAAAAAGACTGCGTAGTAAGCCTTTAAGTTTGTAAGGTAATCAAAAAATGGCTTTGTATAAAGGGAAGACTTCGGAAGTTAGCTTAGGCAAATCCTAGGAAAATTTCTGAAGTCTAAGCC
>CAJXUM010000219.1 GCA_913060855.1 uncultured Lewinella sp.
AGATCAGCCTCGGTCTCGTGGGCTCGGAGATGTGTATAAGAGACAGCAATAATACGGTCATTCAATACCTGGATTGTTGTCTTGACCGGTTCAAGCGATGTGGCCCTGTTGTGTTTAACTATATTTTCCAGTAAAGTTTGCAGCGCTCCCGGCGGGATCAAAAAGGAAGTACCATCGTTTTGTCCTTGTTGGATATCAAACTGGTAGGCCTCTCCAAACCGGCAAGCAATCAAATAGATATAGTTTTGAGCAAAAGCCAGTTCCTCTTCTAAAAGCACCACTTCAAAGTCTTTATTAGCGATCAGGTAGCGGTATAATTGAGCCAATTTATTGATGTATTCCTTGGCATTTTGAGGATTAGAATCAATGAGGGCATCCACTGTATTCAGGTTGTTGAATAAGAAATGTGGATCTATTTGTGCCTTTAGAGATTGCAGCTCACTTTGCTTTTTTTCTTTTTCTATTTTATAAAATCGGACTTGCGCCTCGTAAACTTTCTTACCTGCAATAAAAGCCGCCAATAAGCCTATCTCTTCAATCCTTGCTATCGTGCCCATATAAATATATTGAAAACTAAAGGTATTATCTAGGCAGTCATACATGCTGCAATGCAACTGAATAGAAATTATTCCCATCAAGATAAGGAAGGGCAGCAAGACAGCAAAAAGCATTAAAAATTTACGTTTAGGAAGGAACTTGGCGATCAAAACAAATACGACGACATAAAGTGTCGTCGTATTAAGTAGTACATAAGTCATCCTTTCCAAGAGAGCATGCGTCCAATTATTGTAGTCCCAATCCAACAAACCTATAGGAATGGCAAAGCCAAAATAAATTAGAATGAGATATAGGTCTGTTCTTTCAAATTTAAAGTTCATTCCTGACTGTGAATGTTTGCTTAAACATAGCGGGAATTAGTCTTTTATTCAAACCTTGAACTTTAAGCTGGGTGAATTTCCCGTTAAATGGGGTGAATTTCCTCCTCAAGGGGTGAGTAAATTCACCCCTTGAAGGAGGAAGCGAAGGGACGTCGTCAGGGGGTGAGTTATTCATCCCTTGACGACGTCAAGCGGGCTATCGCACCCGATTCATCGCATCAGCAGCACTACCCTGGTGCTTCTTTTTAGTTTTCATATGAGGATTGCCAAATTTGTAACTCAAGCGCATACTGACCGAAGGCGCGTACCATTTCTGCACCACATCGACATCCATATTGGCGTAATCGATCTTGGCGTGCCAAAAACGTCGGAATATATCCTCTACTCCGAGGCTGATTTTGGCTTTATTATCCAGGAATTTCTTTCCCACCCCAATGCTGACGCCGTAGATCCACTCTGAATCCATAATTCCTTCCGGCCCGCCGCTGTTGTACCAAGCCGTAACTTCCGTTTCGATTTTGCCGGGCAAGGTAAAGCCCGCTTCCATATAACCAGTAATGCTCCAGCCAGACTGGATAAATTGCTGCGCAAGGTATTCTGAATCAAAGGCTGTGTGATTGGCTATCACGCCCGCAAAACCATCCACACCTGGTATAAAATCGATTGGAAAGAACAGGCTGGCGTTGAACAGCTTTTGCGAAGCTAGATTGACTACTGTTGTATAAGCCTCGCCGGTCGCATCATTTTGCTCCGTCACATCCACCATCGGGTTTTCGCTGATTTTGTATTCAATATTGAAAAAAGGTTCGTCCTCATAAATCAAATTAAACTTCATACTGTGTGTCAAGGCAGGCACCAAAAGCGGATTGCCTTTGTCATAAGTATAGGGGTCCCAGTAATAGACGAATGGATTCAAGGTAGAATATTGTGGTCGTTCTATCCGATAACTATAAGCGACTGAAGCGGCCAATTCCTTAGTAATCTCCCTTGCCAAACTGAAACTTGGAAAAAGCTTAGCAATATTCCGCTGGATGCTAGAATCTAGTGTGACAGAGTACCCTTCCGACTGGCTATCCTCATACCGAAGCCCAAAGGTGCCCGACCAAGGTCCTTTTTTGAAGTTTAGTTTAGAATAGATAGCAGCAATGCTTTCATCAAAGACAAAGTGATTGCTCTGCAGGGGATTGTTGCGCCATACGTCGTCTAACTCTTTAATGGAGGATTGCAGATCGTTGTCGAGTTTAGCATGGCTATATTTTGCGCCACCCTGCCACTTTAGTTGCTTGGAAAACGGATAGGTATAATCCAGGCGCGTGGCAGTAATGCTAACCTCTCCTGGCTGGGAGAAACGTTGACTAGGGAAAAAGCTGCCTTCATTCAGCTCCTGCGTTTCCAAGGTATTGAAACCATCCGTTTGTAAACCCACATAGTTAACATCCAATTCTAGCTTATGACCCGTTGTATCAAATTCGTAATGGTAGTAGGGATTAACCGCTATTAAGTCCCATCCGTTTTGGGCGTCATTGACTGAGAATAGGTCTAAATCTGACTTTTCAGGAGAAAGAAAATCAATCTTGGTCGTGTTCTCAGCCACCTTTACAGTGCGATTCCGAGAATAACGACTGGCGATTCCGAAACGCTGGTGATCATTGATGTCCCAATCAGCAGATAGATTTGTATGGAAGGTCCGCGAAGTGGGTGGATCAAAACTTCTTTGGTCATACACATCACCATTTATCCTTCGAGTAATCAATAAATCTTCGAGGTAAGTATAACTACTGTACCCCATACTCCCATTAATATTGACCTTACCTTCATAATGACTCAATGAAAGATTAGGGTTATAAGTCCAGCCTTGGTCTTTTCCTACCCCCAAAGAGAGTTGACCATTAGTCCCGTGCAAGCTATTTTTCTTTAAGATGATATTGATAATCGGTCCCGTTCCTGCCGCCTCAAATTCAGCGCCGGGTTGATGAATCACCTCCACTTTCTTTACATTATCGCCCGGCATATCACGCAGCAAGGACTGTACATCCATGAAACGAGTCGTCTTGCCATTGATCAAAATCGTGAAGTTGGATTGCCCGGCCATGCGCAAATTATCATTGATGACAATCATACCCGGAATCTGCTTCATTACATCCAGTAGGTTGTTATTTAGATGGGTCAAGTTATTTTCAACGTTCACCACTAATCGATCAGACAGCTGCTCTAGTAGAGGGATCTTAGCCTTGACCTCTACGGTAGACAAAGTGGCTACATCCGGTAACAATTGGAGATCAAAGGAAGTCATTTCTTTATTCGGCAACGAGATGTTGGACACCTGTATCGTTTTAGCGCCAATCATACTGGCAGCTAAGTAATATCGCCCATCGGGAATGTTGGTCATTTCAAAGCGTCCCTTTTCATCCGAAGAAACGGCCTTGATCATCGCGCTATCTGCCTCCTGATACAAAGCAATAGTGGCCAAGAATATAGCCTGCTTGTTTTCATCCATCACTTTTCCGAAAATGGCGTTTTGGGCAAAGGAATTACTGAGAATCAGCATGGCAATGCCGATCCATAAAAATCTGTTTTTCATGGCTATATTTTTTAAAGTGTAGGCAGATGTTACGGAGAAAAAAGAACCTCGATCTATGTGCTCTCCTCTCCCCTATATTATTGTTGACCTTACAAACCTAGTCTGTATCTAGGCAGAAAACCATCTCAAAAAGGTGAAGGAGGGAAAATATCCGTTAAAGCAGGAAGAAAGGCAGTTGAAGAAAAGGAGACTTGGAGTCAATTTCCGCCTTCAAGCCTCCCCTCTCATTACTGGTAGGAAAATGTCGTACGACTGGAATGTTTATGTTTAGAATGACCATCGCTGTCTTCGCAGCCTACCATCTGTAAGGGTTTGGAGAAGTCTCCCTCGCGATTGAATCGATAAGCCAAATGCGTTAACTTCCCTTCTTCATCCAGCATCAACTGCATTTCGAATACCGTAAACCCTTTGGCCATAATCGACCAGTCTAAGCCTTCCGCATGAGATAAATCTAGTTTGAATTTCTTGATGCCCCCCCTACCGCGATGGAAAACCTTTTTGTCCAATTGAATCCCGTACTTTTCTAATTGCTGTACAAAGGCGGCCGTCTCCTGGATATTAGCGCCCCTAGAAATGGTCAATAAAACAGGTCCAGTAGCGGGTGCAGCGATAAGCTCAGTACTAAACATGGTGCATAGGAATAGCAGTAACAATGGGGTGATTGCTTTCATCTTTATGTGATTTTGTGAAATGAAATAAGGTACTTGGCTTAGGCGCCTTCAGCTCTGTCTAGGGTGCTTCAGTCATCTCTGCAGAACATCCTATCAATATAGCTGAGTGATAGAACCTCTAGCTTTGAGGCTTATGATGTCAGTTTTATTCCTATCATGATTAAAATGATAAGAGAATCCTATCAAGTCGTCTTTTTGGTCAAAGTATAAAATGAAATCCAAGCGCTTAAATTTAGCCGCACGCAATTTGAAATCCAAGCCCTGGTGATGCGTGAGTTGTATAAAGAAATTTCTAATGTGCCCCTTCCGAAACCGGTGCCTATCTTTTTTGATCGTCAGCCCATAGGATTTTAACTGGGTCAAAAACTGATCAGCCATATCATTATTATAAGTATTCAAAAGTGTAAGGGTGACCGTACCATTAATGTCAATTTTCCGAATCTTCTTTTGGTCCTTTATCTCACCTCTTTCGTCAACTAAGTAATTTTGGGGCACATCGGAGGTTTTCAAGGTATCCTTGGAATTAGTTGAGCTAGTATCAAAAGGAGTGTTGGGACGCTTTGCTTGATTAGCTAGAATCACTGAAGAATCCACATTGGGTTCTGCAAAATCAGGATTCATTTCGAGGCTATCTTTGATTTCGGCAGCGAATGAGGATTCGTCCAACGCTTGCTTACTATCCAAGGCCGAGCTAGCTTCTCTATTCTTATTGGAGCGTACAGCCAAAACACTTTTGACTATTTTGACTGGGGTCTTTTGCTTATCCGTTGGATTCGAAGGTGGAGGAGAAGGGATCTTAATAGCAATGACCTGCGATGCAGCTGTTTCTGTCTTTTCCGCTATCACTTCTATTTCTTCTTGCTGACTAATTAGAGGCACCACCTCCCTTTCGCGAGAGGCCAAAGTAATACTAAGGAGTGCCAAACTACCCACTGAAAATAGCAATATACTATTGAGGCTGATATGTCGGAATAGAAGGCTTTTAATCGCCCCCATACCTCCCTGTTCGGCTCCTGCCGCCACAGGCACCTGCTTGGAGAACTGCTGCGCCATGTCCTCAAAACTAATCTGGGGCGCCTCTTCTCGAGCTGCTTCAAACATCGATGATATTATCCTTTCTTCCTGTTTCATAGGGTACCGCCTGTTTTGAGAGATAGTTTGTTTTTCAGGATATTCGCAAGGGCTTTCCTCCCCCTGGATAACCGCTGTTTCACCGCTGAGTCAGAACTTTTATGCAGCTGCGCAATTTCTTTGATACTAAAACCCGTGATTTCGAAAAGGATTAAAGCTTCTCTTTGTTCGGCCGGTAAAAAGGCCAGGGCTTTGTGTAAAAGGTCCACGTCCATTCGCTTACTCATCACATCTTCAGGATCCGCATAGTTGCTGAGTATCGAATCATCCACAGCGGGCAGCGGTTTCTTTTTACGCTGGCTATTGGCTAAGATTCGCCGACTAATTCCAATCAAAAAAGAGAGAAAGGAACCCTCCTTTTGCAGTGTATCTATCTTCTGATAGGCAATCAACAAGCTTTCATTCATGAGGTCTTCATAGGGCATATCACCACAAGCACGCGCCCTGCAAAAGCGTTCAAACCGATCGTGAACCCCTTTGTACAGCAGCAGAAACTTATCTTGTTTTCGTTTACTCATGCTATTGCAGCTTGTTTCTTTATTCCTTCATCTTCTCACCGTTTCGCATTGGTGGGTGGTAATACGCGATGAATCGCGTATTTACGGCTCATCCTCTCCTCTATAGTGTCTACAGGATCGCAAAAGTGACAAGGCGGGCTTTTACTGCCCCTCCTCACAAACGCATTTCACCATAAACTTGCGCGTTCTTTTGGGCACATCATCAATATTATGGGCATGCGTATGGAGAATCAGGTTACTATTCCCAATATGAAAGTGAAAACGATTATCCTCACTGTCTTCTTTTTTCACCCACAATGTATTCGTTTTTATCTTATTCACCTTTTTCCCCTCTACCCATCCCCATGGACCTAAAAGTATCGGATTGGACGTATCAAATAAAGGACTCTCTGGGGAAAAGCCAGAAAAATTAATGGACAAATAGTTCTCAGGTAAGGTATCGATCTGGATAGCACCAGGGTTAGCCCCCTTGCTCATTCGTAGAAAATCGAAGTAGTTCTGCCAATCCGTGGAGCTAGGTAGTCGCCAGCCCACTGGACAGATCGTATCCAATTCCAAGTGAGAATAAAAATTCCCCTGCGCACAAGCACGCTTCTTTTTATTGAAGTTAGGGCAGTAGGATAAAGCCGTCTCATACCGTAAGTTTCCACGTAACCATTTTAGTTGACCTATTTGCACGGTCTCATAGACCTTACCATCTCTCGCATCGGTCATTTGATCGAAAATGAGTGCTGAATTTTCTTGGGCATGTTGTACGGTCGTACCTAATAATATTAGGCACAAAATCGTCCAAACGCTTTTTTTTGGGTTGATAAATTGCATAGCTAGAGGTACTAGTTCAAAAGTATCGTCTATTTTTGTTCAATGCATCTTTGCTTTGATACCGTCGACAACTATAAGTGTAGGCAGTTTTAGAAAAGTGACAATAAGTCCATTCATTTAAAGCTAAAACCAAGTAACGTAATGATAAAATACTGTCTTTCTATCGTCTTTTTATTGCTTTCCGTTTCACAATGGGCGCAGTCTAGTCCCAAGGAAGAAGCCACTTCCAAGCCCATTAGTACGCCTGAAAAATTTGTGAGCCAACACCAAGGCACTTTCGGCGGGGAAACGCTCCAATATACGGCCACAGCCGGCGAAACCTATCTGACCAATAAAGAAGGGAAATTTAGCGCTTCCATTTGGTCGGTCGCCTACACCCAAAATAAAATCAGCGATTACAACCAGCGCCCCGTCACTTTTATCTTCAATGGCGGGCCAGGGTCGGCCTCGGTTTGGCTGCATATGGGTTTGTTTGGTCCCAAGTTAGTCCAGGTAGATAGCGAGGCCAAGGTGGATGATGGTGGAGCCCCTTATCCGATTGTGGACAACCCTTACGGATTGCTGGATATTACCGATTTGGTCTTCATCGATCCTGTCGGCACCGGATTTAGTCGAGTAATAGGCACGGGAAAAACAGAGGATTATTGGGGGTTGAATGAGGATGCCAGCTCGGTAGCGCAGTTTATTCGACTATGGGTCAGCCAAAATAAACGCTGGAATTCACCCAAATACATCGCTGGAGAAAGCTTTGGCACCACGCGTGCAGCCGGCGTAGCCCATGCCTTGACTGGAGGCGGACAAAATATGGCACTCAATGGCTTGATCATGATTTCTCAAGCCTTGGATTACACCGGCTCCACACCCGAGCATGACAACCTGGTCGCCTTCGTCACTTATCTACCCACCATGGCGGCTACAGCTTGGTACCACAAAAAAGCAGGACAAGGAGAAAAGTTGGAAGATTTTGTCCAAAAGGCCCGTGATTTTGCCTTGGATCAATACGCCCCAGCGCTTTTCCGTGGCACCCTACTCACAGCAGCAAAGCGCCAGGAAATAGCCAAAGGCTTGAGTCAACTCTTAGGATTAGAGGAAGCCTACATTTTACGGTCAGATTTACGGGTTTTAGTCCCGCGATTTGTCAAAGAACTACTAAGACAAGATGGACAAACAGTGGGTCGCCTCGATAGTCGATATACCGGCTTCGAAGCGGATGTCATGGCGGAAAGGCCCACGCTCGGCGATGCAGCCAGTTACGCCATATCGAGTGCCTATACCGCTGCCCTCAACGATTACATGGCTAATAGCCTGAAAGTCGACATGCCCCGTCCCTACCTCACCTCCAATGGTGAACTGTACCCCAAATGGAACTGGCGCCCCGTACCCAAAGACAAAGGCTGGGAACCCTCTTATGTGAATGTCGCCAGAAAATTGGGAGATGCGATGCGGAAAAACAAAGACCTGAAAGTCATAGTCGCCAACGGTTACTACGACTTGGTAACGCCTTTCTTTGATGCAGAATATACTTTTGCCCGTCATGGCATTCTGAAAGAACAGGTGGAGATGAAGTACTATGAGGCAGGGCATATGATGTATACGCATCAGCCCGATTTGAAACAGCTAGCTACAGATATAAGAATCTTCTTACCTGTCTCTTATACACATCTCCGAGCCCACGAGACCGAGGCTGAT
>CAJXUM010000220.1 GCA_913060855.1 uncultured Lewinella sp.
CTACACTATCCTCTTCGTCGGCAGCGTCAGATGTGTATAAGAGACAGCTTATAAACTTTGATTTCGGTATGTTGATTGGTTAATCCATAATCGTGATACACCGACACCTTTAAATAAGTAGGCATCTCAGACTGGTTTCCTTTATAGTCCATATTGACCTGCCATGATCCTTTATTTTCCTTAGGTAAAAAAAACGCTTTGCTAGAATATCCTTGGACCGCTTCTGAATTCGGTGATGCATCCTTGCCTGTTTTGTTGGCCCAAGTATCGTAATCTCCATCCGGGGCCACAAGCTGTACTTCAAATTCAGCTGCTGGATTGTTCCACTCAAAAACCAGTCTTATTAAGGTGTCGCTCTTGGTTGTGGTACTCTTTATAGCATGATTATCTCCCAAAACCGCTTTATTCCGTTCCAAAATATTCAACATTTCCGTGGTTATAAGCCTATCCTCCCCCGTAGGATCAAAAAGTGGATGGGGCAATTGGCAAACATCATTGGCATACCCGGTATAGATTACCATGGCTTTTTCAAAATCCCCCACCTCAGCATAGGCATTTGCCACATCTCTATGGGATTGAGCATTCCCATATTGTCCCGCTAAAATTTTCAGGTATAATGACAAGGCACTTTTATAGTGGCCATGCTGTTGCTGCAGATAAGCCAAGGCCTTAAGCACAACAACATCGTTTTTATAGCCTTCGATGATATGTTGAAACAACTCGTTTGATTGTTCATTGTCTCCCCAGTGGGACGAGAAGTAATCGTAGGCCTCAAGAAGGTAATAAGGATTGTTGCGATATTTTTTTTTCTTTTCTGCAAAAAGGGCCAGGGCCTGCTTTTCCGTTTTTGCCTTATGTATTTTTCCAATAGGAGCCGGTTCATACGGACGATATGCTTCAAGACGGGTAACTTCCCTTGTCAAGCTATCCACCAAAGAGCGATTATCATACAGTCGGTTCGTCCCTGGTCCTGCATCATCCATCCAAGTCTGCCCCTTAGTATTGACAACAATTACTCCTCCCGCTCCTTGTGGACCATATTTGATCATAGCTGCGTTGCGTTCTAATATAGCAACGCGGTCAATATCGTTCGCAGCTAAATGGGTTGGAATGGAGATATAAATTACGCCGTCCACATCAAAGATAACCGGGGGATCACTCGAATAGGATATTTTTTGAAAATAGACCCTTCCATCAATTCTATCGACATGCATTTGAGGGTAATGACCCTGTAAGGAATAGAGAAAATCTGTCCCAACAGAAATCAAATGTTTTCCATCGATGATGCGCATTCTTATGGAAGAAGTCTCTTTGTCTATGATGCCCCATGAGGTCTTGATCAATTTTTTGTTGGTAGGGTATTCCGCTAAGAGATCCTGTGGAGTCTTGTATTTTCTTCTAGCTTTTATTTCTAAACTCTCCAATTCGATGCTAATAGCTTGCATGCCTATATTGATCACGGATGGGCTGTTTTCTACACGGATCTCCACCGCTTGCATCCCTATATAGGAGAATAACAGAATATCTCCCGGCTTTGCTAGTATAGTATATTTTCCAGAGGCATCTGTGTATGTACCTCGGTCTGTCTCTTTGATGATTACATGAACATCGTGAAGCGCTTGTTGGTTAGCGTCCGTTACATTACCTACAACATAAGTATTACTGTCTTGGGAAAAAAGCCGAGTCACGGCAATAAGGAGAAAAAAGGCAATTTCATATTTTTTCATGATCTATGTAGTTTCGAGATGCTTGTCTGCTAAATATAATGAGCAATTAGTAGCGAACATAATTAAATGGATCAGGCTGTTTCTAAAGCAATTAGTATTTACCATGCTTTTACTCATTTGTTTTTTTATTACAAGAATTTTTTAAATGAGTAAAAATCATAGACAATAAAGTTGTGCGCTAAAAAATAGCATATTCAATCTTTTCACCTGGCTGCACCCTGATACGTTGCTTAAAAAGCTGGGCGCTATCTTCCCCAGGTAAACGAAGACTTAAATGGATAGCAAAGGAATAGGGGAGTGTTTCTTTAACGGATTCTGCCCAGCTAAAAGAATCTCCACTTTGGCGCAATACCAATGTTTTAAATTTGTTCCCTAGCTCTTTGCGTAGCGAGACGGAGTATTGACTTTCAGCGGGGCAGGCAGCAATAAATTCCAGTTGAATCTGTCCTTTGAAATCATTGGCTTCCACGGTCAAGTCAGCGATAGGGCTCCCCGCACTGCTCTTAATAGCACCATTTTCCGTAAAATCAAGCCGGAAGCACTCCTGTCCGACACTTCCAAAATACGCCCATCGTTGGAGCGTACCATCTGGAAAATACCATTGCCCCTCTTTGTATTTTTGGCCCCGCCGATAATTAAGCAAAGACTGTAGGGTCCCATCCTCATAATACGTACGTGCGATCCCTTCTGTATGACCTCTTACCTTTTTCCCTTCCTGTTGTAGTTGTCCATTAGGCCTATACCAACGGAATCTACCCACTGGTAAACCTTCTTGATAATCATGTACAGAAACTGTATCTCCTGTGTTGGAAAAAGTCACATATCGGCCATGCGGTCGCCCATCGAGGTATTCAATACTTCTCACCAATTGTCCATCCGGTAGATATTCTTGGTAGGTGCCTTCTCTCAGAGAATCTTCATTAATAAAGCCCTCACTTTTCAATTCTCCACTGGAGTAATAAGTCTTTTGTGTGATCAAGGTATTTTTTGTCGACGACAAAGGCACCGAACTAGGCGACTGACACTGATAAATCGGGAATAAATAGATCATTAGCAGCAAGCACTGGACGTATTTCATTAGCGGGGAATTATGGTAAGGAGTGGCGCACTTTCGAAAATAACTAAAATATTGGCTATGTTGGAAGGACTTGTTGATACAGTCGAGATAAAAGATTCGACATACAAGATATAAAGGCGTAAATTTTGTACGTACCAAAGCAAGATTATATTATGAATTTTAAAGCGGCTATTTTCTGTTTGAACAAGGCTCGAAGAAGAAGTATACCCTAAGGTACACGACTGATGAGCAACGAAGTGCAAACTGAAAAGAGGCCTTTAAAAACTTAAGCTTAATTTGCTTTGGTACTTAAAATCAATCATGGAATTAAATATGAAAAATATACCTAGCGTAATAGCTACTTTGCTTCTATGTATTTTGACCCATTCATGTATGGATAAAGCATTAATTGATAACAATAGTAATAAGGAGTCAAAGGGGAATAATACGATAAGCATCTACTGTAGTGAAGATAATGATCTTTACAAGCTGTTAAAGACTAGGAAACAAAGCTGCAATCGTTACGATGAGATCAGCTTAGCGCTAGAAAATTGTGCCAATGATCAAACCTTGTTGATACTGGCCCAGGGCTACCCTGATACGAAAACCATTCTTCCAACAGGCTTCTACAAAAAAGCAAAGGAAAAGAACCTAAAGGTCTATATCGAGTTTCCTGACCGACTAGCATCAGCTCAAACAGGCGAAATTAAATCCACTCAAAAGGAACGCCTCGTAGTTACTTCCCCCTTTTTGGGTAAGAAACAAGCATTGGATGTATTGGACGCTGGCCTCTTTTCTTACGTAGAAGTAGCTGACCGAGAAAGTCATTTAAAAGGAGCCAAAGTAGCAGGCTTTAAAAAAGCAGTTTATGGTCTTGATGGCACACCCTACTTTCCCGTATTATTCGAAGATGAAGGGGTACTCATATCGACCACCAAATTGAGCGATTTTAAAAAAAGTCGTTATTCTCCCTACGGAACTAGCAAAAATATTATTGGAAGTATCCTATCTCAGCTTTCCATTGGAATGGACGAAGAAGCTATTCAATGGGAGCCCATTGTAAAACCAACTTTTGGCCCAGACGACCCACTTTCGGAAAATGCTTACCAGGCCGCAATAGATCGAGGGGCTGAATGGTATACAAAAGGTAGATTTTTAATCCATCAGGATTGGGAAGAACATTGGAGAGCGATTGACATTAAAAAACTACCAGTTGGTCCACCTATGGATCTCTTCCTACCATCTGGAGATGGATCTCTAGGGGTTATGGAAGGTCATTATTCCTACATAAATCCTGATGGAAGCCAGCAATACAGGTACTGGCTAAGAGCTGATTGTGTGGCCGAAACAGCCATGACTTTCTCAATCGCAAATGACATAAACGAGAATTCTCAGTATTCGGACATCTCTACAAACCTGATGAACTTCCTTTTTAATTCAGCCACCTTTAAAACTTCCAATAGCAAAGATCCCAACAAATCGTCCTATGGATTAGTGGGGTGGGCCGATACACATAAAGATCGTTACTATGGCGATGACAATGCACGGGTGATTCTCGGTTCAGTATTGGCAGCGCAGACCATGGGAAATCCCAAGTGGGACAAACAAATCCTGGAACTGATCCTGGCTAATTTCCGTACATCCGGGGAAAAGGGATTTCGAAGTGGGGCACTTATGGGAAATAATATTGACCAGACTACTTGGCAGGTGCTCATGGAAAGAGACCTGGAAAATATAGCTCCACATTATGAGTCATGGCTGTGGGCCACTTATTTATGGTTGTATGATAAGACCGCGTATCAACCACTTCTTGATAAAGCCAAAAAGGCGATTGAGATCACTATGGCCAACTATCCTTCAAATTGGAAATGGACCAATGGGCTCCAACAGGAACGGGCAAGAATGATTCTACCGCTTGCATGGCTGGTACGAGCCGAAGACACCCCAAAACACAGGGATTGGTTGAGTATAATATGCGATGATCTGCTAAAACATCAGGTATCCTGTGGCGCATTGAGGGAAGAATTGGGAGTTGGCGGTAATGGCAGATACGGTGCCCCTGAGACCAATGCTGATTACGGGACAAATGAAGCTCCGCTAATTCATTCTAATGGCGACCCGGTGGCAGATATGCTTTATACCAGTAATTTTGCTTTTTTTGCATTGAACGAAGCTGCTCAGGCCACAAAAGAACCAAAATACCTAGCAGCGGTAGATAAGCTGGCCGATTTCCTGGTCCGTATCCAGACAAGTTCCTCTGGTCGTGCTGATCTGGACGGTTGTTGGTTCCGTGCCTTCGATTACGAAACCTGGGAATACTATGGTTCCAATGCCGATCACGGCTGGGGCGCCTGGGGAACACTCACGGGATGGACGCAGAGCTTTATAACGACTACCTTAGCCCTTAAACTTGAAAATTCAAGCTATTGGGAAAAGACCAAGCGTTCTTCGGTCGGAGACCATATCGAAAAAGTATGGGAACAGATGTTGTCGGGAGTGGAACATTGATCAGCATGCAAAAAAATAGATACCAAAATTATGGCTACAAGGCTACCAAGTAAGGACAAGGGAAATAGAGGATATCTGGCACTGATTTGTTTCGTGGCCTCATTGGGGGGCGTGCTCTTCGGGTTCGATACGGCGGTCATCTCCGGGACCTTCGGGTTTGTGGAAACATTTTTCACGCTAGATAAGTTTGCGGTGGGCTGGTTCGCCAGTTCCGCCTTGGTGGGAGCCATAGCGGGTGCCGCCACGGCGGGCGTCTTAAGTGATAGATATGGCAGAAAACCGGTGCTTTGGGTTGCTGCCTTATTGTTCTTTATCTCGGCCCTGGGGTCAACGGTGCCCCCGAGCTTTAATTTTCTGATCATTGCCAGGCTTATTGGAGGGTTCGGGGTCGGTATGGCTTCGGTACTGGCACCCCTGTATATTTCCGAGGTTGCTCCGCCCAAGATCAGAGGCAGGCTTGTCGCTTTGTACCAGCTCTCCATCGTCATCGGTATATTGCTGGCTTATTTTTCCAATTGGGTCTTGCTCGGATTTTCACAAGGGAATATGGAGGCCTTCGGAGGGACGGGAGTTTTACATAAGACCATGGTATCCGAGGTATGGCGGGGCATGTTCGGCTCGGAGATGATCCCCTCAGGGCTGTTCATTTTATTATTGTTCTTTATCCCGGAAAGTCCTCGTTGGTTGATAAAGAATGGACAAACGGAGAAAGGGTATACCATCTTATCTAAAATTAGTGGGGCCAATATAGCCAAGAATGAACTGGAGGAAATAAAGAAAACGGTGACTCATGTTAAAGGAAAGATCAGTGAACTTATAAAACCGGGGCTGCGAATGGCCTTGATCGTAGGGGTCGGGCTGTCTGTCTTCGGGCAGTTCACCGGGGTGAACATTATCGTTTACTACGGTCCAACCATCCTTGAAGATGCAGGATTCCCATTGGAAAGTGCATTACAGTTTCAGGTAGCAATAGGAATCATCAATCTTATATTTACCATTATCGCTTTATGGAAAATAGATAGTTGGGGGCGACGCCCGTTGTTGATATGGGGTATGGCTGCAGTCTTTGTTTCTTTGATGATTATAGCCACCTTGTTCAGTTTGGGTCAATCAGGCATTTGGATCGTGATCATGTTGTGCGTGTACATGGCTGCTCTCGCCTTCTCCATCAATGCGGTAATTTGGGTGCTGATCGGGGAGATTTTCCCGACGCGTATCCGGGGACGTGCCATGTCTATAGCCACTTTCGCCAACTGGGGCATCAACTTTCTGACAGCTTTCCTTTTTCCATGGTACGTTGACAAGATCGGTGTGGGTGCCGGCTTTTTCACCTTTGCCTTCATGTGCCTAATAGCGACCATTTTCTTCTATAAATATGTGCCCGAAACCAAGGGAAAGAGTCTCGAGGAAATCGAAGAGCATTGGGAACGTAAGGTGGAGTAATGAAAGTTGCTGGTTCTGGGGCACATTAGACGGATAAGACCCGTCAGGGGCTACTTTAAAATCAGTATTAATTAAGAGTACCAGCAGCCTCATGTAAAGTGCTTTCGTATTCTGAAGCGTTATTTTCTAGCTTATTGAGCTAGGTAAAATCGGAAATTGGGAAGCAGGCCATAGCGGCGTACTTTCCACCTTCCGAATTCGCACTTCCGCCTTCACATGAGAAATCGCTGACGCAGTACAATGGGCCCCTTCCTTTTCTACTTCCACTGAAAAGCAAAATAAATAGCCTGTCCTTTTCCAATGTTGGTGGGGGCATGTGGAACTAGGGAATCGACAAAAGCAAAATCACCAACGCCAGCCTTCGGCGTCGCGCCATCAATATGCATTTCAATATTACCTTGAATCATTAAGATGATTTCCTCTACTTCATGGGTATGTGGCGCATGACTTTGTACCGTTTCATTTAAATTGGTAACATGCATTTCGAAGTCTTCAGACATGGCTGTCGGCCGATCGAAGAAATCTCTTCGCCCACCTTTGTTGTGCTCCCGATAAGCCACCTCCTCCCAATGAACGACGAAAGAACCGCCTGCTTTTTTCCCTCTTTCTACCGACATGGGCTTTTTAGACTGGTATTTCATACTATAGAAGACCGCCGGACCATTTCCTGCAGGGCTGAGTTTATGCTTATCTCCCGGTAAAATCAAAGCCACACTACCCGGACCTAAGATACTTTTCGTCGTTCCCATCCTGATTTTGAGTTGTCCTTCCTTCACAATGATCAATTCCTCTTCCCCTGTATGGACTCGTTCGTGTTTTGGCCTTTTCTTCGACACTAATCGGATCGCCTTAATCTCTAGGCGTTTTAAATGCGTCGTATTACCTACTAGCAGGACATGTTCTGCGCCTTTGTCCAAATCTGACCAGCTATATATCATGGATGGCAAGGCGGACTGGCCTTTCATAGAGACAACCATAACTAGCAGCAAGAAAGGAAGAAAACATTGGAGAGAAAGGGTGAAATATTTCATTGCGATTGATTTATGTTTTTTAAGCATGAAGTAAGTGCTTGGACACAAAATAACGCTTAGGAATAAGGAAGCGCTTTACCTGAGAACGATCAGTCTTCTTCTTTTTTCAATCCTAATAAGCGGATCGCATTCTCTTTAAAGATAAGATTTTTTACTTCTTCCTTAAACCCGGCCTCTGCAAAATCAGCCATCCATCTTTCGGGTGTAATGAGGGGGAAGTCTGTGCCAAAGAGTATTCTTTTTTTCAACATGGTATTCGCATATTGCACCAACTGCTTAGGAAAATATTTCGGAGACCAACCACTCAGATCGATATACACATTGGGTTTGTGCATGGCTACAGAAAGGGCTTCATCCTGCCAAGGCCAACTCGGATGGGCTATGATGATCGGGCAATCGGGAAAATCTATCGCCACATCATCCAGGTGCATCGGGTTAGAATATTCCAATCGCAAACCACCGCCGCCTCTTACCCTGTCTCTTATACACATCTCCGAGCCCACGAGACCGAGGCTGATCTC
>CAJXUM010000221.1 GCA_913060855.1 uncultured Lewinella sp.
GATCTACACTATCCTCTTCGTCGGCAGCGTCAGATGTGTATAAGAGACAGTATATTACCAATATCAAGATTCGAAATAGAAGATTCCCCTGATATGATCGCCTGATTTTTTATATCCCATGCATTGGATTGGACTGACTTGATTTGTGTTTGGGCATCGATGTCAGCATCGAATTCATAGATGTCATACCCGTAAGTTAAAGCCAGTTGTTCTTCCGTTTCATCGTCCGGATTTTTAACCGAAACTTTGCCATCCTGAACAATAACCACCATCCCATTAGCATCTGCACGAGATACCATAAAGTCCCAATCGGAACTGTAATATTGAATCACTTCTTTTAGCGGATTATCCGTAGCAGTTACATCTGCGCTCAAGCCATTATTTCCGATCAGTTTTGAAATAATATCACTGTCAGTCATTTGTTGGAAATAAGCATTTTTTCTTCCAACCGTCATTTTTACCGCTTCGTCTTTACAAAGGACTACTAAAACCGGCCCGCTATCAGGTGAAATTCGAATTCCATGTTTGATAACGATCCCTTTAAAAATAGTCTCATTGCTATTTTCGTAGCCAGCTAGTAATTCGATCTTAGCTCCAGGAACAAAAGTGTCAGAATCACTGATGGGGAAATCTTCTTTAGCAGCACTCCCATCAGAAATTTCTATTTCACAATAGGGAATTCTATTAACGGAACGATCAACATATGCAGATAATACCTGATAGGTGTCTTTGATTGCACTTCCATTAGATTTAACACTAAAGGTAACTAAATCTGTTTTTGAAGTTATTGGAGATATTGGCATTAATCACTAAAATTAAGGATGGAAAAATATATTTATAATTTTGCAAGTTCTTGTTCAACCGTCACTACGATAAATTCAGCAGGATGAGAAACGGCTAGCAAAATAGAGACTCGCAAATAACCATCTAAGATATCTTGAGCAGTCATGGTTGTGCCTAATCCTATCTCAACGCTAAAAGCATCTGCGGCCTTTGCCCCTTGTAGTGCTCCTTCTTTCCAAACATTCGTCAAGAAGTTTTCTAACATACTTTTAATAGAAACCCAAGTGTTTTGTGTGTTTGGAGAAAACACATAGCCTCTAAGCGCTAGTTTTGCAGACTGTTCAATCATCGTTACTGTTCTTCGTACATTGATATATCTCCAATCCTGACTATTCCCATCCAGGGTTCTGGCTCCCCAAACCAATACGCCTTGACCCGTAAAATACCGGATGGCATTGATGGATTTACCACTTACTGCATCAACATTCAAGTTCTCCTGCTCCTCATTATCAATTCTCAAGGTCAGATCAGTTACTCCTACAGGAGAAACATTTGCTGGTGCAACCCAAACGCCCTGCGTAGCATCGACAAGGGTATAAACGCCCGCCATCACTCCACTAGGTGGCATCGTGTTGATCTTCTCCTGAACAATCGTCAGAATATGTTTATACGTTGAGCTCGCCACCCCAAGAGCAGCACTATTTTGAGCGACCGTAAGTGTGCTCCCCTTGATGCCATTCAATATCGTTTCCGCTTTTGGGTTAGGCGCTGAAGGAGGGTTTAGTATTGGACCTAATACGCTGGTATCTCCTGCGTTAATATTCGCATAAGAAACCTCATTGATCGGTACCACTGTAGTTCTGAGATAGGGATAATAGGCCACGCCGTATTTTAAGCAATTATTCCCTGTAGCATTTCGGAAATTTTGGATATCATCAGGCCATAAAATCGGATCTGGTTCGCGGCCACCAATGACATCAAAGATACCAACAGTCGTCTGCATGGAACCGCATTGAACTAAAGTCAACTCCATCAAGGTTCCATTATCTGCCGGACTCAGTAAGGTGGCTTCCGGGAAAATATACATCGTTACCTCAGGTACTTTTTTCAAGGCCTCCAAGCCTTTCTCCATATCCGTGACTAAGACATTTGGATTGACAATCTGATCACCTGGCTTAATGGGTGTACCGCTTGAAGGGCCATAAAACCCTATTGAAACGATATAGGCCTGGCTACCTCCATTTTGGAAAAACAGGAGTAAACTATTGTATAAATAGTAAATCGTATTGGGGTCAGGTTCAATCGTATAAATATCTCCATTGATGGTGTATGATTCACCTTTCAATGGTTTTTTCGTTTGTTTGGTAATGAAGTAATCCGGTGAGTACTGCGCAGGTGTTTTTTGAGTTTTGGGATCGGCAGGGTATCCATAAATGGCCATGAATTCCACCATTGAAGTGATGACCATCGGCTTAAACAAATAAAACTTTCCTTCGTATTCAGCCTTTGGCGTATAGCCAATAAAGGCAGGAACAGCAGTGGCTACTTGGACCACCGAATTGGGAAAAGCATTTACTTCATCGATATAGACACCAGGTGTTTTAGGGTTCGTATCCATCGTGTTTTATTTGAAATTAGAGATATCCATAAATAGCAGCATACATTTTCTATTTTCCTTTTACAGTAGAAAGTGATAATGATCCAGAATTTGCATTGGACAACTATTCTAAAATGGAGGTTGCAAGTAAGGCGGTGTATCAAATATAGGAATCTCAGCGGATTTAATGGAGTACCGATTAAAGTATTCCTTTTGATTTCTTCCCTCCATTAGCTAAATTAGCCACACTAAGAAGTGACCGTTTAATCCCATGATAGTGGAACAGCTCAGTCCCCAAAGTCATCAATCAAACTTACTTTCGTCAAGAGGTGACTCGCTCCTACATCTAAAACACCCCCCTACCCCATGTTAACCAATGGCATCATCCTCGTTTTAGCATCACTGGGCCTAGCCCAAGGGCTTTTTCTAAGCTTCTATTTGCTTACGCTTAAAAATGGAGATCGGAAAGCTAATCTATTTTTGGGGCTAATTTTATTGGGTATAACGATGCGAATTGGCAAATCGGTATTGAACTATTATGTCCCGCTAGTGGAATGGCAGAAAAACATTGGTATATCGGGGATATTCTTTGCCAGTCCGTCATTGTACCTCTATGGTTTGACCATTCTTGAGAAAAAGAAGGCCTTATCTGATAAATATTACCTCCATTTTATTCCTTTTGCTTTTTTCTTATTTCTCATCCCTTTTGTACCCAGAAATGGCAGATTTGAAGCGCTATGGAATTATGGATTAGTCGTGTTCTTTTTATTGATTTATCTAGTCCTTTCTTTTGGATTGCTGTATAGAAATCAGCTAAAAGTGTCCAAGCGCGTACTGCAGTGGTATCGCACTATCTTGCTGGGTGCTAGCTTGATCTGGTTTTATTACCTGGGGAATCTTTTCGATTTCACGCCACATTACATTTCGGGGCCAATCTTTTATACCTTTTTGATCTATTCTTTCTCCTATCTTTTTTTGAATCGCCATAAGTTTAATCTGGAAAAGTATAGCCGTTCCAAGCTAGATAAGGATAGTTCAAAAGGCCTGTTTCAAAAGATCAAAGTGCTTTTTGAAGTAGAAGAAATCTTCCTAGAAGACGGTATTAGCCTACAGACTATTTCCGAAAAATTAAATGCAAAATCCCGAGATATTTCTCAAGCGATCAATGAAAATAGACAGCAAAATTTCTATGAATTTGTAAATCACCATCGAATTGAAAGGGCCGAAGATTTATTGAGGAGCACCAAACATAAAAATGAAAAGATTGCCACGATTGCCTATGAAGTTGGCTTTGGTAATGTTACCTCCTTCAATGTGGCCTTTAAGAAGAAAACTGGACTAACTCCTTCTTCCTATAGAAAAAAGGCAACTTCTTAGTCTTTTGGTTCCCTGACAATTTTTGTGCTTTTGAGTCAACGCCTTAGGGAAAAGGCCCGCTTCCTTTGGGCGCCATCCTTTCACCTAAAACACTGGCCACTAAATTTGTCAGAGAAGGAGCCTTTTTCATTCAAAGAAACATGTTCTTTAAAGCTTATGAGCCATTGATTGTTGAATATTGTCGTTCAATCAAATAGCTATTACCATGAAAAAAATGACAACAATCCTGGTCGGAATCGGCCTGTGCTTTTTAGTCGCTTGCGAGCAACAATCAGCGAGTAACCAAAGTGGTGAATCTACAATCTCCCAAGAGAATGCTAACCTTACCCCCCTAGCAGTGGTAAACACAAGAATGGACCTTTACAATCAACATGATTTTCCAGCCTTCCTAAAATGCTATCATAAAGACGTAAAAATTTATACTTATCCCGACAAATTGCTGGGAACAGGCTCAGATCGATTGGCTTCGATATTTGAAGCTGATTTTGAGAAGAAGGCCCTCCAGGTTGAAATTATCAATCAGATCAGCAATGGCAGTTACGTGATCAACCACGAAATTGTGACCTATGCAGGTAAAGAAACCAAGTATGTTTCTATTTATGAGGTTAAAAATGGCCTGATTACTAATGTGCGTTTTGTGCGGGATTGAAAAGAAGATACACTTACTACAACTGCTCCCACTTAGCCAGCAGCTCAGCTACTTTATTGTGAATCATATGTCTGGCTTCCTTTCGCCCATAACCCGTACCCAATAGCTCATCATAATTGGTTCGTGTATGCCGGACATGGGCAATGACAGCTAAACGGATAGCAGGTTCATCCAATTCCTTGGCGGCGCCAGTGCGGCCAATACGATTGCTGTATTTCAGGCAAGCATGTTCGGCTATCTTTTTTTCTCTTTGGGCTGGAATGCCCGGAAATAATTCGCGTATCTTTTCGGCAAAACGGACCACATACGCTTTATCCAGTTCCACCCTTCTTTCCGCTGCTCGCTGATTGCGGCGGGCGCGCACTTCACTATCGGCCAGGCATTCCTGTTCCGCTCGGTCTAAAGCTGCCGCATCCACTAGCAGCCCCTGTCTTTCGTATCTTTTGCGAGACCTGCTCCATTTCAGGACAACAGCGGTCAAATTGGAGTATTTCTTTGATCGTCTGGTTAAGGCGGCATCGCCGGAGGGGAGAAAGACCAGGTAATCAAGATCTGAACACGATAAACACCAGGCCCCTTTTTCTTCATTTAGGGTAATCCAGGCGTGCAAACCTAGGTCTTCTCCACATTCATCACAAGTGGAATCTTTGGACGAAATGAAAACCTTTAAATCAGCGTTTTTATTCATCACTAAACATTTTTGGCGCTCTGACAAAAAACAAAGGACTGGCATAAGGTTATTCGCTGCAATCTGAAAGAAGAAAGGTGCTACTGGGTGGGCCAACCGCCGTAACCTCCTGCCAATTCGTAAATTTCCTGAAATCCCATTTCTTTCAATTTGGCCAAAGTTTGGCCACTTCGACCTTCTGGGACGCCGGCTTGACAGTACACCATAACCGGCTTGTTTTTATCTAATTTGGCGATCTGTTGGTCAAAACCATCCTCATAAAAATTGATATTTACGGCATTCTTGATAGCTCCACCATCAAATTCTTCTGGTGTGCGAACATCCACTAATTGGACATCTTCCAGCGTTTCTAATTTCTCAGAAAAAGTGCTGGCGTCTACTTTTTCAGCAATGCTTTGCTCTGAGGATTCGGAACAGGCCATCACAAGACCAAGTACACTCAAACATAATATACGATAAATCATGAACGTTTTGTTTTAAAGATACGGTTTACACAAGGAACTAACCACTATTCGTCTCCAACATTTTTTTATTATTCTGCTTTAAGAATGCCAAAATAGATGCTTCCTCCATTTTGTCCGAAAAGCCTTCTATGAAGATCAATCCGTGGTGAGAGACGCGATTAATCGCGTCTCCACCACGGATTAATCGCGTCTCCGCTGCTTTTTGCAACAAGTATGCAAAAATGTTTTACATTTGTAGTATCAACTTAACTTTTAGCTTGGGATAAGACTTCAGAAGTTTAAAAGGCCATGCCTCGGAAAACTTCTGAAGTCTTACTTATGAACTTTTGTTAGGCTATCAATCATAGTAAGATGCTGCACGCTTTTCGCCTACTCACAATCGCTTTGGGGATATGGAGTTTTTCCTTCCCCTTACTCGCACAGCAAGATAGTCTGTGCAACTACCAGATACAAGGAAAGGTATTGGAATTGAATACCGACACCCCTATTGCATTTGCCAATGTTCAATTAGCGGGGACCAGCTTGGGTACAGTAACCGATGACGACGGCTTTTTTAGTTTTGAAGGACTCTGCAAAAAGGAATACGATATCCTCTTTTCCTTTGTGGGGTATAAAACCTTGAAGCATCACCACGATTTTCACCATCCTTATTTAGAGATATTTTTGGCGCCCGAGCAGTATCAGTTGGAGAGTATTGTGGTAGAAGGGGAAGCCATCAATAGTGATTTGAGTTCTTTGAGTAGTGTCAAATTATCGAAGGAAGAATTACAAGCGGTGGCCTCCGAATCCTTCGCCGATGTGGCCGGGCAAATTACCGGTGTCAATATCCTCAGCACGGGACAAAATGTAGATAAGCCCATTATTCATGGTTTGCATAGCAATCGGATTTTGATCATGAACAATGGCATTCGGCACGAGTTTCAGAATTGGGGGGCAGAACACGCGCCGGAAATCGACCCTTCTCTGATCGACAACCTGGAAGTGGTGAAGGGAGCCGGAACGGTTCGGTTTGGTCCTGATGCATTGGGAGGAGTCATTCTAATTAATCCACCCAAAATGGAATTGGCGACACCCTTAAAGGGTAAATTCGGCGTGACGGGCAAATCCAATGGGCAATCGGGAGAGTTTACGGGGGAACTGCGGAAGGGCTTTAAGAATTTTAGCCTGATGGGCGGTGGTTCTTATGTAAAACAAGGTGACCTTGAAGCGCCTAATTATATGCTCACCAATACCGGAAAAGAAGAGGCTAGCTATTATGGCTCTTTTCGACTCCACCTGCTGCCTGAACTAGATATTGAAGGTTATTACAGTCACTTTGACCAGACCTTAGGCATCTTGAGCGGCTCTGTATTTGGTAATTTGGAAGATATCCAGCGAGCGCTGACTGCAGATACGCCGCTATATACCGAGCCTTTTAGTTACGACATTGGGGAACCCCGACAAGAAACACAACACGACGTTTATAAAGTAAGTGCCAAGTATGTCGGACAACGCCAGTCTTTTCTCTTGCAATATGGTTATCAACTCAATCAGCGACAAGAGTTTGGCGTCCGCCGAATCCCCGCACCGAATATTGACCTCAAGTTGCAAACCCAAACCATCGATTTTGAATGGTTATTACCCAATGTAGGAGACTTTTCAACCAAATTCGGTGGACAGTGGTTGAGCAAAGCCAATGACAACTTACCCGGCACGAATACCGTCCCATTCATCCCCAATTATGACGAAGAACGAATAGGCATC
The DNA here is from genome assembly GCA_913060855.1 of uncultured Lewinella sp. Lineage (GTDB taxonomy): Bacteria > Bacteroidota > Bacteroidia > Chitinophagales > Saprospiraceae > DT-111. Next base: position 7,302 of record CAJXUM010000221.1, read on the forward strand.
TATCTCATCGAGGCCCTAGAATTATCCGGATCTACCTTCGAACTGGGACTCCGCTTTGATTATTTCGACTCCTTCATCATTGGCCGTGAACCCAATAACGATATCTATCGAAACAACATTAGTTATCGCAATTTTTCAGGAACCTTAGGTTGGAAGCGAAAGCTCAACGAAAAGAGTCAATTCCAATCCAATTTTGGAACGGCCTGGCGACCACCCGACGTAGCAGAATTATACCGCTTTGGGCAACATGCCTTTTTCCTAGAATATGGCCTTTGGCGTTATACGATCGATGAAAATAGTGATGCCATTTCCACCAGCGATGGAATCCAGACGGAAGCAGATCGGTCTGTCCCCTCCGAGATCGGCTATAAGTGGATCAATACTTATACGATTGAAGAATCAAATTTCCGAGCTGAGGCCACAGGTTATATCAACTACATTGAAAACTATATCTATTCCAAGCCAGGTGGGATTACTCGCCTTCCCAAAGGCTTTTTCGTTTACTATTTATATGATCAAACCGATGCACTACTCTGGGGTATAGATGCATCGATGGAATGGGAGCATGCCAAATCTGTGACTTCTGGCTTCAGAGGGAGTTATCTCTGGTCCAAGCAAATTCGCAATGATGATTTCTTTGTTGGGCAGCCGCCCCTAAAGTTCGCCTATGACTTGTCTTATCGCCCGAAATGGAAAGGCTTGGATCAAACGCAGTTTAAATTGGGCCTACAATATACCTTCGAACAGACACAGCATCCTCGTATTTTGTCGCTAGATCAATTTATTAATGCTGGTCAAGAAGGTATCCCACTGTTTGGAAACGATGCAGCAGATTTTGACATCTTACCACCACCTACCGGTTTTTTCTTGGCTGATTTCGCCTGGACTGGCTCCATCAAGCGCATCAGTTGGCAACTGCAAGTAAAGAACATCTTCAATCTGTCTCTTATACACATCTGACGCTGCCGACGAAGAGGATAGTGTAG
>CAJXUM010000222.1 GCA_913060855.1 uncultured Lewinella sp.
TCTACACTATCCTCTTCGTCGGCAGCGTCAGATGTGTATAAGAGACAGCAATTGATCTAATGGGCTAGGCATACGCTCGCCCCGAGCTGCTATTCCGCGTCGTTCATCATATCCAATATGATGAATCACGTAATCACAGCCCATATCTTCAAGCATTTTGGCGCCCGCGACCATATCTTCACAGCCGAGGTTATCGCCCATGACCTTCACCCCCAAATCACGCCCTGCTTTTACGACCTCCTTGATGGTCTCCGGATGCGCCCTGGCCATGACGACAACATGCGTGGCACCTGCCTTGGCCATGACTTCGGCTTCGAGCCAACCGCCATCCATGGTTTTCAAATCCGCCACAATGGGAACATCGGGCCAGTTGCTTCGTAACGCACGCACACCGTGCATACCTTCCGCCAAAATAAAGGGAGTACCTGCCTCGAGCCAGTCTACACCTGCCTCAAGGGCAAGGGCGGCTGTCTCCAAGGCTTCATTGAGATCAATGATGTCTAGAGAAATCTGAACGATGGGTTTCATAAAGTTGGTTTTCGCTATTCGAAAGCTTTCTGCTTCGTCTTCCCAAAATAAGAAATAAATTGATTAGCCTATTGCGCGAAACTCCGATTTTATAAAATTTACAATAAGATAAACAGCAAGCCTCGCATTTATGCTTTAATCCCCTTATTTTGGAGGGCAGAAGTTAAAACTAAAAAACACTATGTCAGCTCCAACTCCAACTTGGGTTACCAATCAAATATTAGGTTTTTTCAATCAAGTCAGAAGCGTAGATGAAATTGTAAATGGTCCTATTAAAGATGATCCATCTGATGGGGCAGGCAGAACGATTGGGCCTAGCCTTGCTGCCCGGATTCTGCGCGAAAAAAATGCCTTGCCCCGTCGCCGCTTTACTGATTTTGAGCAATTTGATCGGATCAAAGGAATAGGGGAGGGGACGATTCGCGATTTGGTCTATAGCTTTGGGACGCCCGCTGCCCAAGCCTTTCAAGACCGTATGTATGATGGAACGATTTTTCAAGAGAATTGGACCTTAGAATTCGATCGTACGAGCTTTGATAGTCAAAAGGAATTTAATGAGCTAGTCCGTGACGGAGCCGCTTTTCGGGCTTGGGTGGTGGAAAAGGTGCGAGAAATAGGCGTAGCGCGTGGGGCTGATGAAGAACAACAGGCCAAGATGACTGAGAATTTACGGTCTACTTATATAGATAGCTACTCCAATTCGATTCCCGCGCCTGGCTATGCGTTAGCCTTGTGGCTGTATGAGTTTGATGCGGATAATTGGTTTGGTTGGGAACAGATTCAGAAACAGACAGAAAGTTATTTTTCCTACCATCTTGGTTATCCTTGGGAGATGGAGTTGCGATTCTTTAAAGGCTTTCAACAACAGGGAATTATTCGCGCTGGTATTGCGCCTGATGACTTGCCAGTAGTGGTCAATTGGCCAGAGAAGTCGATTACTATTTGGTTTTCGGCCCTTTATGATTAGTAAATATTTCGGCTTTTTTCTACTTCCCGACGCTTATTGTTAGTAACTGAAGGCCGTTCTATTGAGCGACTTCACCGAAGCATCCTGTCGTGAGCAGTTCTTGAATTTTGTATCTTTCCCCAATGAAATTGTTGACGAAAAAACATTTCAAGTAGTTAGCTTGTCTCTCCTTACTATGCTGTAAGCATGATCTAAATCAAAGTAGTACCAAATGCCTGAAGAAAAACAAGAACGAAGCATCAATAAAGATATTAAATGGATCGATTGGGTAACCGATTGGATGGACAATAAGATCAGGATTCCGGGTACGAATATCCGGTTTGGGTTGGACTTTCTAATTGGATTGGTGCCTTATGTTGGGGATATCATCAGCTTTGGCATTTCGGGTTTGCTATTGATGGGCATGGCTCGTCACGGTGCCAGTGGTATGTTGATCATCAAAATGATCGCTAATGTTTTATTGGACACCATCGTTGGTTCTATTCCTATTTTCGGAGATCTATTTGATTTGCAATATCGAGCCAACTGGCGGAACCTCAAACTGTTTGAGGAATTTTATGAAGAGGGCGAGCATCAAGGTAGTGGCTGCTGGGTGGTGATGCTGATTTTGGTCATTTTTACAGCTTTGTTTTTTCTCTTGATTTATCTGATGTGGTCTGTGTTAGGAGAGGTGTGGAATTTTATCATTACTTGATGAGTGATTAGAAACAACTTGGGGTTGTTTTTACGTCTCAACATTGCCCCGGTGTATACTACTGGATATTTAGAAGACAGAATCGAGACTTCGGAGATGGGACTTCCGCCCTATATCTAGCCAAACTCTACTCTTTTTTCTGGCTTCTGGCCTCTCCCTTTGTCCAATAATATGGATCCGGTGCTTTATTCAGGCTAAGCAAGTTGCCAAGCAAAGAAATCTCTCAATTAAGAATATAATTAAAAACTCAAAACACACTTTCTGATGAAGCAACAACTTTTGCTCAGCTTACTCCTTATTCCCTTTCTAGCTTTTACTCAAAATTACACCCTGTCCTCTCAACTTAAAGTCGATCAGATCGGGTACTTGCCGGCGGCAGAAAAAATGGCCATTGTTTCGCAGGCACAATTAGGCTATAATGCCCCCGAAACCTATACGCCTCCTTCTACGCTGGAAATTCGAGCTACCGTCGATGATGCTATCGTATTTAGTGGAAGTGTGGTTGCTTGGAAGAATGGACAAACGCATGATCAATCGGGAGACAAGGTCTGGCATTTTGACTTTTCCGACTTTAAAACCGCTGGTGAATATTACGTTTATGACCCGGTGAATGAAGTAGGATCCTATCCATTTTTGATCGCTGAGGATGTCTATGCTGAGGTACTCAAGCTAGCGGTGAGAACCTTTTATTACCAGCGTTGCGGTACCGATAAGCCTAGCACTTATGCGGGGACTGAGTTTGCTGATGGGACTAATTTCCTAGGGGCCCAGCAAGATGCAGCCTGTCGATTGTATAGTAATCCAGTCGAAGCCACAGCACGTGATTTGCGAGGCGGGTGGTTTGATGCAGGTGACTACAATAAGTATGTCAATTTTGCTTTTTCTCCCATGATCGATTTACTGTTTGCTTACCTGGATTATCCGACTATTTGGACAGATGATTACAATATCCCCGAAAGTGGAAATGGGGTGCCAGATCTATTAGATGAATTGAAATGGGAATTGGATTGGTTACTACGGATGCAAGAAGAAGATGGAGGGATTTTGAGTGTTGTTGGAGGAGGCTCTATTTCGCCTCCCTCTGCTGAAACTGCCCCACGGTACTATGGTCCCGCGACTACTGCGGCCTCTTTCAGTGCAGCGGCGATGCTCTCCCTGGGCGCCATCGCTTTTGAAGAATCAGGGAACCCCACTTATGCCAGTGATTTACGGCTAGCGGCGATCAAGGCCTACGAATGGGGTGTTGCCAATCCTAATAAGACCTTTTACAACAGCGGACAATTGGCCGCTGGCGAGCAACAGCTAGACGATTATGGAACACTAATGGTACAACTATCTGCTGCTGTTTTCCTATATGCGAAGACGGGGGAGAGTGAGTATCGGACTTTTGTGGAAAGTAATTACATACTTAGTCACTTGAAGGAATGGGGATGGGCTAGCATGTATGAAGAACCCTACCATAAGGTCATGCTCTTTTTCACCAAACAGTTTGGCGTAAGTGCGAATGTAGCCAGTGATATCATCAATACCTACGTCAATAGTGTGAAATCAGCAGGGGACCATTTACCCAGTTACCAAAATGGAGAAGACCCTTATCGAGCCTATCTATCCAGCCAAAATTATACCTGGGGAAGTAACAATACGAAGGGTGGACAGGCTAATATTTATCTGAATATGATCAACTTTGATCTTGATCAAGAAAATGAAAACACCTACAAGACTGCGGCGGCGGGATACCTTCATTACTTCCATGGTCTCAATCCTAATAATCTCATGTACCTGACCAAGATGGAAGATTACCAGGGAGAAAACAGTTGTCAGGAGATCTACCACAGCTGGTTTGGTGATGGAACAGCTTGGGATAATAATCCGCCTCCCGCTTACGTAGTTGGCGGCCCCAATCCCACCTATGGACTAGATGGCTGCTGTGCCTCCAATAGCTGCGCCAACCTCAATGCCTTATGCGATGCTGCTGCACTCACCCCTCCTTTCGATCAGCCCACGCAAAAAGCTTATTTGGATTTTAATACTTCTTGGCCGCAGAATTCTTGGCAAATTAGCGAGCCGGCGATTTACTACCAATCTTCCTATATAAAAGTGTTGGCTGCTTTTGTGAACTTGGCCAGTCCGACCGCTAATTCAACGCCTACTGCAAGCGAACTCAAGGCGCATATTTTTCCTAACCCAACAAAGGATCAAGTCCAACTTAGTCTGCAAAATGGCATCATAGCGCAAGTCCATTTATTTGATGCCATAGGACGGCTCATTTATCAAAAAACAGTAGAAGGAAAGAAGACTTCAATGCGCTTATCGCTTGAAAATTACGAGAATGGCCTGTATATTTTAGAAATAATAGACAGTAAAGGGAGGAAAGTGATCCAAAAACTAGAAAAGTTATAAGACTAAGGTTCCTTTCCAATATTTTAGAAAAAAGAAGCCGAACATATAATATCCTTCTATGGCTATCATTGGCAAAATTATCTTCTATGCTTGGAACAGGAGGTACACAATCCTTTCCTGGATATCTGTACTAGCAAGTCTTAGGCAAACTAAGTCATTGATTCTCTAGCTTTTTTTACAAAAAACTGATACTTAGAAAATGGCTTTTTCTTTTGATAATCAAACGAAAACCCTATTTTTGCAGCGATTTTTGACAACCGTTTTCACTTAACAATATAATTATGGCAAATATTGGTCTGGTAAAGCAGGTAATTGGGCCTGTAGTTGACGTAAGCTTCTCCGGCGAAGGAAATGAAGTTCCTGAAATTCTCAATGCACTTGAAATCAAACGTCCCAATGGTGAGACGCTAGTACTAGAAGTACAGCAGCACCTTGGTGAAGACAGCGTTCGGGCTATTGCCATGGACTCTACTGACGGATTGACCAGAGGAACTGAGGTGACGAATACCGGATTGGCTATTGCGATGCCTACAGGCGATGCAATTAAGGGCCGTCTTTTCAATGTAGTAGGCGAAGCTATCGACGGTATCGGACCGGTATCTAAAGCCAGCTCTTCTCCTATTCACCGTAAGCCACCGGCTTACGAGGACTTGTCTACCGACAGAGAGATTCTTTTCACAGGTATTAAGGTGATTGACTTGATCGCACCTTATACTAAGGGAGGAAAGATTGGATTGTTTGGTGGTGCCGGTGTAGGAAAAACAGTATTGATCCAGGAATTGATCAATAATATTGCCAAAGGCTACGATGGTATTTCTGTATTTGCAGGTGTAGGAGAGCGTACACGTGAAGGAAATGACTTGTTGCGTGAGATGCTAGAAGCAGGAATTATCAACTACGGCGAGGAATTCATGGAGAGCATGGAAGCCGGTGGTTGGGATTTGAGCAAAGTGAAGAAAGAAGACTTAGTCACTTCAAAAGCTACCTTCGTATTTGGTCAGATGAATGAACCTCCTGGAGCTCGTGCGCGAGTGGCTCTATCTGGATTGACTATTGCAGAATACTACCGAGATGGAGACTTGAGTGACCCAACAGGTGGTCGTGATATTCTTTTCTTTATCGATAATATCTTCCGTTTTACACAAGCGGGATCTGAGGTATCTGCCCTTCTAGGTCGTATGCCTTCTGCGGTAGGTTATCAGCCTACTTTGGCTACAGAGATGGGTTTGATGCAAGAGCGTATTACTTCTACCAAGCGTGGATCAATTACGTCTGTGCAGGCTGTTTATGTACCTGCGGATGATTTGACTGACCCTGCTCCAGCGACTACATTTGCTCACTTGGATGCAACGACGGTATTGAGTCGTAAAATTGCTTCTTTGGGTATCTATCCTGCGGTTGATCCTTTGGATTCTACTAGTCGAATTCTTGAGCCAGCGATCTTGGGCGATGAGCACTATAATACAGCTCAGCGTGTAATGAATATTTTGCAGCGATACAACGAGCTACAGGATATCATTGCGATCCTAGGTATGGAAGAATTGTCTGACGAAGATAAGGAAGCGGTGCACCGTGCACGTCGCGTTCAGCGATTCCTTTCTCAGCCTTTCCACGTTGCGGAGCAGTTTACCGGTACTCCTGGTGTATTGGTTCCTATCGAGGAAACGATTCGTGGGTTCAACATGATTCTAGAAGGTGAAGTGGATCAATATCCAGAAGCTGCTTTCAACTTGAAAGGATCCATTGATGACTGTATCGAAGCGGGTAAAAAAATGATGGCTGAAGCTGAAGCTCAAGCCTAAGAAAAGTATTAGTTCGTTGATAGCTATGGGAGTTTTAAATTTCTCATAGTTAGTAACAGATAACACTATTTGATATGAATATTTCGGTTTTAACACCTGATAAGGAAGTCTTTCTCGGAGCTATTGTATCTATAAAGGTTCCTGGTTCTTTAGGCCAATTCCAAGTATTAAAGGGTCACGCTCCTATTGTATCCTCTTTGGAGGCAGGAGAAGTTACTTTGATTACAGCGGAAGGTTCTCACAAGCTTTACAATCAAGAGAATGGGGCGATTGAAACGATTGCTGATAAAGGGCGAAAAATCACCTTTCAGATCGGCGGTGGTTTTATTGAGGTATTGAATGACAATATTTCCTTATTGGTGCAAGGTATAAGCCAAGTAGCGTAAATACGCACGATGAAAATACAAAAGGGGGATACCTATATCTTAGGTGTTCCCCTTTTTCATTGTACCCTGCTTAAGTCTTTTTAAGTCATTAGTTATCGAAGCATCCTGCTGAAAATCTATTCTTCTGTCGCAGGTTCTGTCCAAGTTCCACTCTATCATCCGTCCAAGTCCATTTCACTACATCATTATCCCACTTCACTTCAGTTTTGGTTGAAACCTATTGTGTGCACCACTATCTTTGTGGCATCAAAATTATGAACAAGCACTCCTCAAAAACTCAAAAAACCAAATTCACCCCATTAACCGCCGATTTACTACCCCTCAGTACCTCAAATACCAACTGAAAGCAATTTAGGAGCAGTGGATTTAGCATCCAGAAAACCAAAAGACTCTTTTCTAAAGAACCTATGAAGACGTGTTTGTCTGCTGCTCCATTACATTTTCCCCTAGTTTAAAACCTCTTTATCAAAGAGAAGCCATCCCTCAGCCTTAATCATATCCCTCTTTTATCCCTTTTCGACTATTATCCCAGATAATATCCAGTACGTGTCCCCTTGAGAATGCCTTGAGAGGCAATGGAGAAGTAGCATTGGCCTTGTGCTGATAAGCTACTTCTTTGCTTCCAGGGTAAATGATAGTAAGCCGCTACGTGCTTCACCATTTTGTGAGCCAGGTTTCCAAGTAGGCATATTTTTCAAGATATCTTCTACGAGTTGCTTAGCCCCTTTATCCATGGCAAAATTAATCCGGACAAAACTCACCTTACCTTGCTCATTCACGATAAATTTCCCGTGGACCGAAAATTTGAGGGCAATGTCCTTGGCCTTTAGTTGGGCTAGGATATAAGATTGAACTGCTTTTTCTGTAGAAGAGAGATCTGTACTATTCTGAAAGGAGGGAGGTTGATCCATGTCAGCCGCTGCTAAAGCAGTTTTGATGGAGTTTTTTGACCCTGGCGAAAGGGCCTTGGGGTTGGTGGAAGTAGTGGTGAAAACTTCGGTATTAGCACGCTCAAAAGTAGGGGTCAGTTTTTTTCTTTTGCTGCCTTCTTTTTTTGCGATCCAACTAAGCAAGTTTTTGATTCTATCTAAAGCTGAAAGGAGAGCGAGGTCGCCATTCGTCCAAGGGCCTAGCAAGACACGATCCTGAGGGAAGCCAAGTGCTCCGTTCTGAGCGAGTACAGGTGTAACCTGGAACGCTTTCTTATTCTCGACGGCTAAGATGCTTAAGCTAACAGCATTTCTTTTTTCGTCCTTCATCAATAGTATACCATCTCGATGCAAATCGGCAAGCGGAATTTGAATGATGTAGCCATCTTTGGGATTCACATTGCCATTGCGATTTAGGATTCGACTATCGGTAAGTGTCCAGGTTTCTGCCTCAAAATCAACCGCTAATTCATATTTACTTCTAGCAGCAGAAGTGCCTCTACTTTTGAATTTAGTTAGGGGTAATTCCTGTCTCTTATACACATCTCCGAGCCCACGAGACCGAGGCTGATCTC
>CAJXUM010000223.1 GCA_913060855.1 uncultured Lewinella sp.
AGATCAGCCTCGGTCTCGTGGGCTCGGAGATGTGTATAAGAGACAGGTATATAATAGTGAAGTGGAAGACAAGTTTCCCGAATCTTTTATAGAAAAAGCATCCATCAATAATTTGACGATGGAGGACCTGGCAGCATACAGAGATGAGGCTGGTGTAAGCTTGCATAAGGGCGCTACAACATTTGCGGACGGTTATATCCAAGGCAGCGAAACACTAACTGAATCCGTTGAAGCAGAACTACAAGATGGGGAAAAGCCTAGATTAGAGTACCTGAGCGAAGAATATCTTCCTGCCTATCTAGCGTTTTACAATAGTCTCCTAACAGAAGAGGAGGTTAATCCCTAGTAAGTAGGATATAGAACTTCTTTATAAAACGAGAAACGAACCAACATTGCCTAGATTAGGTAGATCCAGAATAGCTATTATCTGAGCTATTTCTAAGTGGATACAACCTGTGGGCATTGTTGGTTCTCTTTTGTATGTAAAGATCCAAGAAGTGTTTCGATTAGAAGTACTCGTGACATTTCCTAACAAAACAGCTTCGCTTGCTATTTTAGGTTGTAGTAGAAGGGAATGGATCAGCTTTGATAAGCTGAGTTTCTATCCTTGCCTAACGGAATAGTAGTAGAAGAAAAACAATCTAATTCGATGAATCGTATTTTGGAGGGCTTTGTTTTAGCCGTTTGCTGTGTGGTATTTATGGTTGCATGTACCGACCCCACATTAGTAGGAGAAGAGTTGCTGGAAGGAGATAAAGTACAGCCAGGTTTTACGGATACAGTCAGTGTTACTGCTTATGTAAGTCCGGTAGATAGTTTCCGTACCTATAATTCGTCACTAGCAAGTCAACTGGAAAAATATTTTGTAGGAGATTTTATTGATCCTGTTTTTGGGAATACCAAAGCGAGCACAGTTATTCAGGCTCGGATGCAACGAAATCCTACCTTCTTTACCTTGAATCCGCCCAATTTCCCTAGTGATGCGATTGTGGATTCGGTAGTCTTAGTCTTGCCCTATGATTCGGATAACTTTTATGGTGATCTCAATCAAATTTATTCGATAGAAGTGTCAGAATTGGCTGAAGGTTTTGCCCGAGAAGACAATTATTATTCAAATTCACCCATTCCTGCGATTGCTGGGTCATTGGCCTCTCATTCTTTTCGCCCTTCGCCCAATGATAGCACGGAAACCATTAATTATGCCTTTAGTGCTGCCGATACGGTGAGTTTTTCTCATGTGAGGATTCCATTACCGACAAGCTTGGGCGAGCAGATTGTTAACCTAGATTCTACCTTTTTTCAAAGTGATAGTGCCTTCTTGAGCTTCCTGCCCGGTTTGGTAATTTCTCCGATCACTCAAAATCAAGGATTTGTTAGTTTCAATCTGGCACCGATACTGAATGAAAACCGAGGTGGTATCTATGTTTATTATAGAGGCCAATCCAATGATATTCTAAACCAGTATCAATTTGGATTCAATGAATTTGCTGGTCGATATGTGAATTTTGAAACAGAATTTAGTGGAAGTGTGGCTGAGCCTTTCCTAGGAGAAGGAAAGGGCGATTCACTCTTGTTTTTACAAGGATGTTTAGGCACCGAAGCTCGTATTCAGTTTCCGCACATTACCGACCTGAAAGGACTAATCGTAAATGAAGCTATCTTGGAGATAGCGCTTGTGGATTTTCCTGGAGCATTGACGGATATTTACGATCCAGTAGGACAGCTAATTTTATCTAGGGAAATGGATGGAGAAGTTTTTCTCATCGATGATTTTATTCTGACTCCAACAGAGCTTATTCCATTCTCCTTCGGTGGAGACTTGGAAGATGGTCCGAATGGCGAGGCTGGCTTATATTCTATGAATATTTCAACGCATTTACAGCGAATGATAGATGGAGATGAAGTGAATGAACTGATCCTTTCCGTTTTTCGGCGTGGGGATAATCCAACCCGGAGCATTATAGCGGGTGGGGATCACCCTACTTTTCCTATTAAATTGAATATTACCTTTACAAAGCCTTAATTCACGGTGTACTTAGCGCCAAATAATTCAATATTTTTTATCATTTGTTCACAGAAATTGTGGACGAAACCCTTGTTTTTCTGTCTAAGGACTAAATCTTTTATAAGAATTTAAGCGTAGAATACAATTTATTTTTTTATATCATTAAAAAAATAAATACATTTGTACTGCTTTTAAATGTTGATGTCTATCTGATAATGGTTAATCAACTTTCATATCGTACTGTTCCCTTCACGTTTGTATTCAATACATGTCCACCTTTTACAAATAAGTCTAGTATTCGGAATCTCTGAGATATCTTTCTGAATTATTCTTTTTTGATCGAGTGATTCGCAGTGATTTTTATATGATTGCGTTCAACTCTAATCGTTGAAGGGTAATTGAAGATTGATGTATTCATGATTTCATTCTCATATGTGTAAGAATATTTGCAGAATTTGTTTCACCAATAAACCAGAAAAACGATGTGTGGTATAGTAGCTTACATTGGCGCTAAAGAAGCTTATCCTATCTTAATCAAAGGACTGCAACGTCTCGAATATCGAGGCTATGACAGTGCAGGGGTAGCACTTCTAAATGGCGATATTAAAGTGTATAAAAAACAAGGGAAAGTACAAGAGCTAGTTGATTATAGTGAAAACTTACCCAAGGATGGGAATATTGGAATTGGCCATACCCGTTGGGCAACCCATGGTGTGCCTAATGATGCTAATGCCCACCCTCATACTTCGGGAAATGCACGCCTAACGCTCGTACATAATGGGATCATCGAAAATTATAGCCCTTTAAAAATTGCACTAGAAAAAGAAGGGCATGTATTTACCAATGATACTGATACTGAAGTTTTGGTCCACCTGATTGAAGAGATCCAGGATAGACAAGACTTACTTCTAGAAGAGGCGGTGCGAATTGCACTGACAAGAGTGGTGGGAGCCTATGCCATTGTGGTGATGGATAAAAAGGATAACAACAAACTGGTTGCAGCTCGTAAGGGTAGCCCCTTAGTCTTAGGCGTAGGTGATGGCGAGTTCTTCATGGCTTCTGATGCCACACCGATCATTGAACATACCAAAAAGGTGATTTACCTCAATGATGAAGAAATAGCAGTAGCTACTTTGGACGGGCAACTCGAAATAAAGACGATTGCCAATGAAGTACAAGATCCTTTTGTACAAGAACTTGACATGAAGATTGAGATGTTGGAAAAAGGGGGATATGATTATTTCATGTTGAAGGAAATTCACGAACAACCCAAGACGATTTCTGATGCTATGCGCGGTCGGCTTAATGCAACTGATTGTTGGATTAAATTAGGGGGACTAGACGATTTTACTGAACGAATTCTCAATGCCAAGCGTTTTATTATTGCAGCATGTGGTACTTCTTGGCATTCAGGCCTTATCGCCGAGTATTTATTTGAGGATTTAGCACGTATTCCTGTAGAGGTGGAGTATGCTTCCGAACTGAGATACCGCAATCCTATCATTACGTCAGACGATGTAGTAATCGCTATTTCTCAATCTGGAGAAACAGCAGATACTTTGGCGGCTTTGGAGCTAGCGAAAGAAAAAGGAGCCTTGCTGTATGGTATCGTCAACTCTGTTGGTTCTTCCATCGCACGTATTACTGATGCTGGGTCTTATATTCATGCTGGACCTGAAATTGGGGTTGCGTCAACGAAGGCATTTACGGGCCAAGTGACTTTGCTTACCATGATGGCTTTGAGTATTGCCCATAAAAAAGGAACGATTACCGACACCTATTTTAGACAATTGGTGATAGAGCTGGCTAACATTCCCGCGAAGGTTGCCCAGGTGATGGAAAAGGATGAGCAGATAAAATACATCGCGGGCGAAATTAAAGATCGAACAAATGCGTTATACTTGGGACGTGGATATAATTTCCCTGTAGCACTCGAAGGTGCGTTAAAACTCAAAGAAATTTCCTATATTCACGCCGAAGGCTATCCCGCCGCAGAAATGAAACATGGGCCGATTGCCCTGATAGACGAAGAAATGCCGGTGATAGTGATAGCAACGAACAAGAGCGCTTACGAAAAAATTGTTTCAAATATTCAAGAAGTTAAGGCGCGCAAAGGATTTGTAATTGCAGTAGTGACTGAAGGAGATGAAGTCATCAGTAAACTCGCTGATCACACCATTGAAATTCCAGATACAGAAGAACCACTCACACCTTTATTGTCGGTGATACCACTGCAGCTGCTTTCTTACCACATAGCCGTTATGCGAGGTTGTAATGTTGATCAACCCCGTAATCTTGCCAAATCAGTTACTGTTGAGTAATAGAATAGCGAAAGGTGAAAACGGTTTTGAGGAGTGCCTCATAAAAAAGAAATTTTATTGCGATGAACGAGCATAACATGGAGTATAATTCCTCCAGGGAAACACTGATTATTCCGGAATATGGCCGGCATATTCAAAACCTGGTGGATCATGCGAAAACAATAGAAAACCCTGAATTACGGCAGGAATTTGCCCATAGAATTATTGGCTTGATGATGCAAATGCATCCTCAAAACCGTAGCATCGACGATTATAGAGAGAAAATGTGGAAACACCTTTTCCGAATTGCCAACTATGAGTTGGTGGTAGAAGTACCAGAGGGTATTCATCCAAGTCCAGAAGATGCTAGAAAACGCCCAGAAAAAGTACCTTATCCTAAAATTGAAACGAAGTACAAACATTATGGAAATAATGTTCAAAAACTGATCAATAAGGCACTTAAAATGGACGATGGGCCAGTACGGAATGGGTTTATCGCTGTGATAGGTTCCTATATGAAATTAGCTTATCGTACCTGGAACAAGGAACATTATGTTTCTGATGAGGTCATCAAAGCTGATTTGATAAATCTATCTGGTGGGGAATTGAAGCTATCTGATGAAATTTCACTAGATAACCTGGGTTCTTCTAGAAGCCGAAGAAAGCGTCCTACGGGTAACGAACGCGGTGGTCGAGATCGGAATGACAGAAATGACAGGAATGATCGTCACAAGCCACGTGTACGGGTACCACCTAGTAGAAGACGAAGAAATTAATAAAGTATTTCTTTCCTAAATATGGGGCAAACTTTACTAAAAGTTGCCCCATATTTTATTTATCCCTCTGTTCTTTTCTTTTCTTTGTGAGCATAAAACCAAATACCAATTTACATGATGTCGGCAGATGCATTCGAAGTAGTAGGAGGTCATCAATTGAATGGCAGTATTACCCCACAAGGTGCGAAAAATGAAGCCCTGCAAATTCTTTGTGCTGTTTTATTGACAGACCAAAAAGTAGTAGTTTCTAATATCCCTAGGATTAGGGATGTAGATCATCTAATCGAATTACTCCGGGGACTTGGGGTTGAAGTAGAGGCTTTGTCTAAAGATACGTTTGCTTTCACTGCTTCAAATATAGATATGGATTATATCCATTCTAAAGACTTTCGACAGAAAGCCAGTCGAATCCGAGGATCAGTCATGCTGATCGGAGCCTTATTGGCTCGTTTTGGAAAGGCTTTCTTGCCCAAACCTGGTGGGGATAAAATTGGTCGCCGTAGGTTGGATACCCATTTCCATGGTTTTGAGAAACTAGGGGCCAAATTTGTATATGATCCTGATACAGACCTGTATAGTGTCGTCGGTGAGAAATTGAAAGGGACTTACCTACTGATGGATGAAATATCTGTTACCGGAACCGCCAATGTGGTAATGGCAGCTTCGATGGCTGAAGGTAAAACCCAAATTTACAATGCCGCATGCGAACCTTACCTCCAGCAGCTTTGCAAAATGTTGCAGCGGATGGGTGCCAAAATTGAAGGTATAGGTTCTAATCTCTTGACGATTACAGGAGTGGAGAAGCTAAATGGAACAACCCACCGGATCCTGCCGGATATGATTGAGATTGGTAGTTTCATTGGCTTGGCAGCGATGACACAATCGGAAATCACCATTAAAGACGCTGCTGTTCATGAATTGGGAATTATTCCCAGCGTATTTGAAAAGATGGGGATCGAATTACATATCCAAGGAGATGATATACACATTCCTGCGCAAGAAAGATATGAGATTCAGACCTTCATTGATGGTTCTATCATGACGATCTATGATGCTCCATGGCCGGGCTTTACACCCGATTTGATGAGTATCATGCTTGTTGTAGCCACGCAGGCTAAAGGAAGCGTTTTGATTCACCAGAAGATGTTTGAGAGTCGACTTTTCTTTGTAGATAAGTTGATTGATATGGGGGCGCAGATTATTTTATGTGATCCGCATAGAGCGACTGTAATTGGCTTGGATCGTCGCACTCAGCTAAGGGGGATTGAGATGACCTCACCCGATATTCGGGCAGGCGTTGCTTTACTTATCGCTGCGCTATCGGCCAAAGGAAAGAGTGTAATCAAAAATATACATCAAATAGATAGAGGATATCAGGAAATTGATGTCCGCTTACAAGCCTTAGGGGCGAAAATCACTCGCTTTTAAGTTTACACTTAGAACGCTGCATTCACTCCTAATCGAAAGCCACTAAAAGCGGGTTCGAGTCGGCAGATTCCACCGGAACAAACGACTCCTTCTACTTGCTTGATGTAACTCAAGGAGAAGCGGTTCGATTTTTTAGTGTAGTAGACATCTAATCGCGGGTAATGAATAGCCTCTTTACCTCCTAGGCCGTCATCTGGTGCGTTTTTGCCAGGTGTAACGTTGTACATGTCGGATACAGTAAAGGTCCAGTGAGGAGCCATTGTGTACTCAAAGAGGCCAAACAACCAATCACCGTAATCTTGCTTTAATCCCGCTTTCTCATCCTGACCTACGAGCATAGCCTGGGCTTCTACTCGGAAGGCTTTTTTCCTATCAATCTTATATAAGAAATCAACATAGGGAATAACCGTTTCCACCATGGGAACACCTGGTTTTTCTTCAAACACAGCTTGGTTATAGTTTTGAAATTGAACGCCACCAAGTAAAGTCCACTTTCGCTTGTATTTATAGGAAATTTCTGTGTACAATTCTTGGTACAATAGGTCATTATCTAGTGTCGTGATATTGGAGATATTCGCATTTAAACTTACTGTTTTACTAGGCGAGTAACGTATGTCTGCTTGCAGGGCCATTTCTCCGATTTCTTGGGTAGCGGGTACATAGCGAGTCGTGAGTCGATAGGTGTTTTCGCGACTCATCGGCGGTAAAAAGTTAATCATGCCCTGATTAAGAGAGACAAATGGATTGGTTCTAAAGTAAAAATTAGCGGTCCGTTTTCCTTCAACACTTATTCCTAGGCCATTGGCAGCGTAAGAAAGACTGGAATAAAGAACAGAACCCGACCGTCGTACAAATTTCCCTCTGGCTATTTGGCCGTCCCAATTGAGCTTATCCACAAAAGGATCGAAGAAGACATCTTGGGTTTTATAAGCCCCTTCTGCATACCAACTCCAATTTCCAGCACTAAGCGTGTTGTACAAACTTAAAGCATAGGTGTTATAATCTACACTTACGGTATCCTGTGGGGTGTAAGTAGCGATAGTGGATAAAAGTTGATCTACCGTCTCTTCAGAATTAGTCCGACCTACCACACCAAAGCCAGGAGCAATAGACCAATTACTTCCCTCTTTTCCACTGACGAAACCTTCTATCCCCATTCCTCTTACCACAGATTGATAGCGTTCAAAACGGAACTTCTGACGGCCAGAAAAGACTTTGATTTTCCAATCTGGTGCTATGTCATATTCTAATCGCAGTCCCAAAAGTGCATTATCAATAAAAAGAGGCCTAGCTTCATAGGCTCGAAAAATGATCCCACTTCCTAACTGGTCATAAATGTAGCCCGTAGTAATGTCTAGTTTCTCTAGCTTCTTATGTATATACCATCGACCGATTCCTTCATCGGTATAAGAGTCTAGCGGGTTAGGCAATTGAGAATGTTGGAAAGCGTCAAAGCGAAGTCCAAAATCAAACCCCCAGTTACTATAATTGAGATTGAGCCAGGTATTGGCCCCGTAAAGTTGGTGATCGTACTGTGGGGTATTAGCTGCACCTATCTTGGCATCTCGTATGTAGAAATTACCTTGGGTTTCGAGGCTACCTGAGAGTGTTCCTCCTTGCTGCTGTTGGGCTAGTATATCACTAGGAAGCCAATTGAGCGCCAGGAAAATGCATATAAATAGTGTCTGTCTCTTATACACATCTCCGAGCCCACGAGACCGAGGCTGATCTCG